>NZ_JBJIEP010000002.1:0-53559 GCF_046557955.1 Shinella agrisoli
CGCGACCGGCTGCGTATCGGCGCGGGTCTTTCCTGGAACGTGTCGGACGACATGACCGTGCGTGCCCGCTACGACGGCCTGTTCTCCGGCGAGCAGGCCAACCACGCGGCCTCCCTCGGCCTCAACATCCGGTTCTGACGTGCGGCCTCTTCGTGTTCAAAGGGTTTCACGGACCCTCGCCGCCGCCTTGCTCCTTTGCGGCGGCAGCGCGATCGCCCAGGGGCTGCCGGGCGGCGCGACCTCCCTCAACGAAACCCATGCCGATTGGACCCTCACCTGCGCAGCTGTCCAGAGTACGGTGCGCTGCACCGTCTCGCAGGCGCAGGTGAACGGCGCGAACCGGCAGCGCATCCTCGCCATCGAACTGACCCCGGCCGAGGGCGGCAGCGCGGCCAACGGAACGCTGGTCCTGCCGTTCGGGCTCGCCCTCGATCAAGGGATCGTGCTGTCCATAGACGAGGACGCATCGTTGCCGCCGCTGCGCTTCTCGACCTGTCTTCCGGCCGGCTGCCTGGTGCCGCTCGCGTTCGACCGGGACGCGGTAACATCGATGCGGATCGGCACCGCGCTGAAGGTCAAGGCGACCGCGAGCGGCAACGCCCAGGAGGTCGGCTTCTCGATCTCCCTCTCCGGGTTCACCGCTGCGCTCGCAAGGGCCGCGGAACTCGGCGGGCCTTGACCGCCATCCGGCACGGGAAAAAGGCCGTTCAAAAGCCACCGGGATTCGTCACGTTCATCCATTCGGTCCAAACTGGACCAATCGACACGCCACTTCGCATCATAGCCGCCTATCCTTTCCACGGTCCTGCACGGGAGAGCAGGACCGGCCGCTTACTGTCCTGCGGCATGCACTACGGGAGGATCATGGTGCTTTTTGCCGTCCATTGTCTCGACCATGCCGATGCGCTGCCGCGCAGATTGGCCAGTTACGAGGCCCACAAGGCCTATCTCGCCAGCGGATCGATCACAACCGTGATTTCGGGACCGCTGCTCGCCGCCGACGGCGAGACGATGATCGGATCGCTTTTCGTCTTCTCCGCCGACAGCATCGAGGATGTGAAGGCGTTCAACGCGGCTGACCCCTTCACCGCCGCCGATGTCTGGCGAAACGTCGAGATCCATCCCTTCCTGCTGCGCGTCGACAATCGCGCCTGACGGGGAAGAACCGCCATGCAGAACTTCATCTACAATGGCCAGCCGGCCCGCGTCGTCTTCGGCTCAGGCACGATCGCGCGCCTGCCGGAAGAGATCGAGCGGCTCGGCCTGAGGCGTGTGCTGATACTCGCGACACCGCAGCAGGCGGCGGATGCACGGCATCTTGCAGACACCTTCGGCGACCGCGCTGCGGGTGTCTATGCCAAAGCGACGATGCACACGCCTGTCTCCGTCACCGAGGATGCGATGCGGGAGGTGGCGGAGCGGGAAGCCGACGGTTTGGTTGCGGTCGGCGGCGGCTCCACCACCGGCCTTGCCAAGGCGATCGCGCTGCGCACCGATTTGCCGCAGATCGTGGTGCCGACGACCTACGCCGGCTCCGAGATGACACCTATCCTGGGCGAGACGAAGGACGGGGTGAAGGTCACCCAGTCGAGCCCGAAGATCCTGCCGGAAGTGGTCATCTATGACGTCGACCTGACCATGACCCTGCCTGCCGCGATGTCCGGAGTGAGCGGCATGAACGCCATCGCCCATGCCATCGAGGCGCTTTACGCCAGGGAGAGCAATCCCGTCATCGGCCTCATGGCGGCGGAGGCCATCGGCGCTCTTGCAGATGCTCTGCCGGTCATCGCGGGCGAGCCGCAGGACCGCGAGGCGCGCTCCCGGGCACTCTATGGCGCCTGGCTCTGCGGCATCTGTCTGGGTTCGGTCGGCATGGCGCTGCACCACAAGCTCTGCCACACGCTGGGCGGTACGTTCGACCTGCCTCATGCCGAAACGCATACGGTCGTGCTGCCGCATGCCCTCGCCTACAATGCTCCGGCCGTTCCGGCGGCGATGGCAAAATTGCGGGCCGTTCTGAAGACGGACGATCCCGCGACGGCGCTCTATGACCTCGCCGAGCGGATCGGCGCCAAGCGCGCGCTTTCGCAGATCGGCATGCCCGAGAACGGGATCGACCTTGCGGCGGACCGTGCCCTGGCCAATCCCTACTGGAATCCGCGCGCCTTGGAGCGCGAACCGATCCGGGCGCTCATCGCCCGCGCCCATGCCGGCGAACCGCCGCAGACGTGAGACCAGCTTTGCAGGAGGAGTTCCATCATGACCAATGCCGCCGAGCCGGCCCGGCCGAAATATCCGTATTTCGAGGAAGAAACCTCTGTCGATGTGGTCAATGCCCGCATGGGCCCCGACGTCGATCCGCGGTTGCGTATGGTGATGAGCGTGCTCGTCAAACACCTTCATGCCGCTGTCAAGGAAATCGAGCCGACGCATGAAGAATGGTTGCAGGGAATAGACTTCCTGACCGAGGTCGGCCGAATGTGCTCAGAATGGCGGCAGGAGTTCATCCTGCTTTCCGATACGCTTGGCGTCTCCATGCTCGTCGACGCCATCAATCACCGGCGTCCGAACGGTGCCACGGAGAACACCATCCTCGGTCCATTCTATGTGCCTGAGGCTCCGCGCTACGAACACGGCACCAATATCTGCCTGGACGGCAAGGGCGAACCGATGGTCGTGCGCGGGCGGGTGCTGGATACGGCGGGCAAGCCGATCGCCGGCGCACTGATCGATGTCTGGCAAACCAATGATGACGGTTTCTACGACGTCCAGCAGAAGGGCGTACAACCGGACTGGAACTTGCGCGGCGTCTTCACGACGGACGAGGAGGGCAGATACTGGTATCGCTCCGTGAAGCCGCGCTATTATCCGATCCCGGACGACGGCCCCGTCGGCAAGATGCTCGCAGCCCTCGGGCGGCATCCGAACCGCGCCGCGCACGTGCATTACATCGTCACCGCGCCGGGTTATGATCCGATCATCACCCACATCTTCACACCGGACTGCCAATATCTCGCCGAAGACGCCGTGTTCGGCGTGAAGGATTCACTGGTTGCCGATTTCAGGAAGGTCGCCGATCCGGAAAAGGCGCGGCAGCTCGGTTTCGAAGCACCTTACTGGTCCGTGGAATGGGACTTCGTTCTCGCCCCCAAGACAGACGGCAACTGATCGGATTATCCTTCGCCCCTCCGGGAGGAAAATGGCTGGATGAACGATCACGAATTCCTGCGCGTCTACGATTTCGTGGACCGCCTGCGCAAACCTTTCCTCGATGTCGTCGATGTCGAGGACGAAGCGGCCTGGCGCATCGTCCACTATCTCATGCGGTCGGAGCTCGAGGGCTATCCGGTTTCGATCAGCAAGCTCGCGCTCGTCTCGAACCTGCCGCGCGGCACTGCGATCCGCCGCATCCAGAGCATGATCGATAACGGGCTGATCGAGAGGCGGCCGGCCTCCGATACGGCCAAGCGCTTCACCCTGCATCCGAGCGCACGCCTTTCCGACCTCGCCGCCAACTATGCAGCCCAGACGAAGGCGCTGATTGCCGAAATCGTCGGCGGGCGCCACAACGAGGAACACGAGGCGAACTACTATTTCGGAGCGCCGCGACGCGGCAATCCCATCATCCCGCCGATAAATCTCCTTACGAACCGGGTGACCAAGGGCGTCGAGCTGCAGTTCCTCCTGAACGACGACAACTATTTCGCCGCGATGCGCAACATGTGGTCCGACTTCCGCAACAACCTGGCGAGCGCCAAAAGCTTCAAACTGATGCACCAGAACGACCTCTACCGCGAGGGGCTTGCGAACGGGGCGCGGGCCGTTTCGGCCTATGACATCATCGCGATCGACATGCCGTGGCTAGGTGAATTCGCGAGCAAGGGCCTCGTCTTGCCGATCGGTGAGATGATCCGCGACTCGGGTATCAACCCCATGGACTTCCATCCCTCGATCTGGTCCACGACGACCTGGAAACGCGTGGAATACGGCGTGCCGATCTACTGCACGATCGAGGTCCTTGCCTGCCGCTCCGATCTCTTCGAACAGGAAGGGATGGCACTGCCGCGCACCTTCGACGACGTCATCAATGCCGGGCGTGCCTTTCACAATCCGGCCATGGGGCAATACGGCATAGCCTGGAACGCGGCGCATCGGCCGCTTGCCTCCAGCTTCATGTTCTTTCTCGGCTGCTGCGGACAGACCGTGCTGTCGATCCGACGCACGCCCACGGGGTTTTCGACCGAAAATCTCGATGCGCAGCACATGCGTCCGCAGATCGACAGCGAAGCGAGCCTGCTGGCGCTCGATTACATGCACCGCTTGCTGGAAATTGCCCAGCCGGGAGCGCTCGATGCCCATTGGGACGATTCCTGCGCGGCCTTCCTGCATGGCCAGGCCGCAATGGGCTATGTCTGGACGATGCGCGCCGCGCGGTTCGAGGCCGAAGTGCGCTCGGCGGTCAAGCGCCGGGTTGCCTATGTGCCGCAGCCTTCCGGTCCAGGCGGCACGAACACGTCGCCGATCGGCGGCTTTCTGCTGTGCATTCCCTCCAACATCGATCCGAAACGCCTGCCGCTCGCGACAGAGGCGCTTGCCTGGATGGCCTCGCGGGAGGCGATGAAGGAGCATGTGAAGAACGGTTTCCCCGTTGCTCCGCGCTTCTCGGTGAGCGCGGATCCAGAGGCGATCGGCAGCTCGCAGCTCGTCCGCTTCGTCGGCAGCCTCGCCAACCGGAACCTTCTGCGCAACTGGCAGCGACCGCCGGTCCCCTTCTATACGGACATGGAGCGCATCGTCGGCGAGGAAATCCACGACGCTCTCTCCGGCCGGAAATCCGATCGGACGGCCCTGAAGGATGCGCAGGACCGCCTCGACCGGATCATCGAGCGCAAGAGCCTCGACGGCTGAACCGTCAGGCAATCGCACGGATCGAGCCGCCATCCACGCCCCAGACCGAGGACGTGACGAAGGAGGCGAGATCGGAAGCGAGGAAGACGATGACGTTCGCCACTTCCTCGGGCTTTCCGAGGCGGCCGAGCGGAAGCTGCCGCAACGACATTTCATGCTCAACCGCCTTCTGCGGTTCCATGTTGTGGAATTTCCCCATGGTTTCGGCGAAGCCACCGGGCTGGGTCCAGAACGGCGTCCACACCGGACCCGGCGCGACCGCGTTTATGCGGATGTTGTTGGCCCCTTCGGTGCGCGCAAGCCCCTTGGTCAGCGCCAACACCGCAGCCTTAGACGCCGAATAATCGATGGGCACTCCTTCCGGTTGACGGGCAAGGTCCGAGCCGTTGTTAACGATCGCGCCGTAACCCTGCTTGCGCATGACCGGCAATACGATGCGCGTGGCGCGGACGTAGCTCATGAAGTTGAGCGAGAAGGTCTTCTCCCACTCCGCATCTGTCAGTTGGTCGAAGGTGCGCACGGCGCCAGCGCCGACATTGTTGACCAGCACATCGACCCTTCCTTCGAAATGGGCAATCGCCGCCGAGACCTTGGCCTCGATATCGCTCGCCGAGGAAAGGTCGACCTTGAAGGTGTCGGCATTGCCGCCCGCAGCCTCCACAGCCAGCGCCGCGTCCGCAAGCGCGGCCTCGTCGATGTCGAAGAGAGCAACATGGCTTGCCTCGCGGCCGAAGGCCACGGCCGTTTCCCGGCCGATGCCCTTTGCCGCGCCGGTGATCAGCACCACCTTACCCTTGAGATTGGTTTCCATCTGCTTCTCCCTCGTTTCCAGAAAACTGCGCCATCGTGGTTTCAAACGAGCGCCGCGCCGCCTCTTCGAGCGGCAGGACGCGATGCCTTTTCGAGATCACTTCGACCGAATAGAAGCTGTCGAAGCCGGTCTTCCGAATTGCATCGATGAAGGCTGGCGGATCGAGCACCCCCTCCCCGCAGAGCCTGCGTTCATAGATCGTGTCTTCCCAGAGGGTACCGACGACCGCTTCATCGGCATCGTCGAGCTCGACGGACACGACGTATTGCTTCGGGATGCCGGCGACGGCCTCGTAGGCAATGCCGCCCCGGCCGATATGCCAGATATCGAGGAGCAGGCCGCCATTCGGCTGCGCCGCGCCCTCGACGATCGCGCGCGCCGTCTCAAGCGTACGCACGTTCGAGAACGGCATCACTTCGAGCGCGATCTTCGTCCCGTAGCGTGCTGCGTCCTGGCAGATGGCGGCAAAGCTGTCGGTCACCTGCGGCAGATCGATGCCATCGGCATCGAACTGGGGAGCGATCTTGACGTCGCGCGCGCCGAGAACCTCTGCGGCCTCGAAAAGCTCCCGGCGCACCTTGTCCGATGCGGCGCGAAGATCGCCTGAAGCGAACCAATGCGTGATGAACTCCAGCTCGACATGCGGCATGCCGTTGGCATCGAGAATGCGGCGCATTTCCTTGAGGCCGATCTTCCCGCGCGTGGCCTGGAGATCCGCGTGGATCAGGCCCACGCCCTTGTACCCGGCCTTCGCCGCCGCTTCGACACGGTCGGCAAAGGGAAAGGGGCTGATTTCGTTTTCGGCGAAGGGATAGACGTCGCCGGAGATGGTCCAGTACGCGGCGACCAGTTCAATAGGCTTGCTCATCATGAATTCCTCAGACCGACGCGCCTTCCGACCCGGTGCGAAAATCGAAACTGGTGGTCAGGCCGCCATCGGCAACGATCTCCGCGCCGTTGAGCGCGGTGGAAGCGTCGGACAGCAGAAAGAGCGCGGCACGGGCGACCTCAGCCGGATCGAGGATGCGGCCGGACGGTTGCCGGTTCGCCCGCGTGGCAAGGAAGCGATCCGGATCGCTTGCGGATTTCATGTGGCGCTCGAAGAGGCCGGCGAGCATCGGCCCCGGGCTCAGCACGTTCGCACGAATGCCCTGGCGCGCATGGTCCATCGCTACGGTGCGGGCGAGCTGGCGGACCGCGCCTTTCGATGCCGCATAGACGGCAAGCTGCTGTTCGGCAAAGGTCGCATCGATACTGGCGACCGCGACGATCGGGCCGCCCCCGCGCGCGATCATCAAAGGCAGCAAGGCACGAAAAGCGAGCGCAGTGCCGATGAAATTGACCGACATGGTCTTTTCGATCGCCGCCTTGTCGAAGTCGAGGATCGTGCCGACATTCAACATGGCGGCCGACGTGACGAGACCGAGCGTGCCGGGATTGGCCCTGGTGATCGTGTCGGCGATTTGCGACCAGGTCGCCTCCTCGGTGACATCGCCCCGGACATGGGCGTAAAATTCGCCGGCAAGGCCTTCCGGCGCGGCCGCGACGTCGATTCCGATCGTGCGCACGCCGTTTTCCGTCAGCAATTGCGCGATGCCGGTACCGAGACCGGAAGCCGTTCCCGAAACCACCACAAGTTCGGGCAGGGCGTTGCTAAAGACTGGCTCCGCGGCCATGGCGTATTCCTTTTTCCTTGGGTCATGAAAGGGCACGGCGGCGTTCGCCGTGCCCGGATTCAGGATCAACGACCGAGAGCGGCGTCGCAGTCGGAGATGTTTTCCTTGGTGATGATCTCGTGCGGCAGGAAGATTTCCTTCTCCACGGATTTGCCGTCGAGAAGGTCGACAACCGCTTGCGCGGCATATTTGCCGTCATCGATCGGCGACTGCAGCACGGTGGCATACTGCGTGCCTTCGTTGATCTGGTTGACGCCTTCGATCGAGCAATTGGAACCGACGAGCACGAGGCTTGCCGGATCGATGCCAGCGCGCTTGGCTGCGACGATGACGCCGGACATCATGTTGTCCGCCTGGGCGTAGACGCCTTTTACCTCCGAGCCGATCTGCGTGAACAGGGCGGCAGCGGCATCCGTGGCCTTGGTCTGATCCCAGTTTCCGTTCTGCTTGCCGGCAATCTCGATGCCGCCTGCCTTTGCGCCCAGAACCTCCTCGAAGCCCTGTGAACGCTGGATTTGCGGCGGGGTCCCCGGAACACCCTCGATGATGAAGATCCTGCCCTCGTCGCCGAGGCTCTTCTCGGCAAAGCCCTTGATCATCGCCTCGGCGGCCGACTGGCCATTGCCGATGTCGGACGGACCGGTGAAGACGTCCCAGAACTCGGCATACTTTTCGTCCGGCCGCGAGTTCGTGATCACCAGCGGGATGCCGGCCTGCTTGATCTTGCGCAGCGAGGGAACGATGGCGCTCGAATCCGCCGGCCAGAGTACGATCGCCGCCGGATTTTGGGCAATCGCCTGATCGACCTGCGAGGCCTGTTCGGCGGCGTCGTAGTTGGTGATCTTCACTTCGAGGTCGACGCCGGCAGCGCCAGCCACCTCCTTGAAGGCCCGCTGGTGCAGCGCGCAGTATTCGCACTCCTCCGTCACCGTCAGCAGGATCACCTTCGATCCCTTGGCCTCGGCGAACGCTGCCGTCGATACCATCAAACTGCCGAGCAGCGTCGTCGCCGTCATCAATTTTGTCAGTGTTGCAAGATGCATGTGATTGGTCCTCCCGTTTCAAGATTGCACGTCTCCCTGCCCCGCCGGTTGGGCCGGCGGCGGATGAAAGGGGCCGTACGGTGGTTCCGCTACGCGGAATTCCGGGCTCGCGACATCGCGATCCGTTCGCTCATCCATGCGCCCAGCTGGCCGTCGAGCAGCACGATTCCCATCAGCACGAGGCCGTTGGCGAAGAGAATCCCGGTTGCGCCCATGCCGATCAAACTCAAGCCATTGTTCATCACCGTCAGGATCAGCGATCCGATAAGGACATGGACCGGCGTGCCCGATCCGCCCGAAAGCGCCACGCCGCCGACGATTGCCGCAGAAACCGCCTGCAGCATGAGAGAGCTTCCGGTCGTTGCCGCGGCACTCGCAAGGCTCATCGAAAGCAGGCTTCCGGCAAGTGCCGCCGCGACCGCGGAGACGACAAAGACGATCCGCAGCGACCGGCCGACATTCGCGCCGCTCGCGGCGGCAACCTGGCGCTTGCTGCCGACGACGCGGATGTCCCGCCCCATCAGCGTGTAGTGCATGAAGAGACCGACGATCAGGAAGGCGGCGAAAGTGATGACGCTGCGCCATGAGAGAACGGCGAGCATGGGATCGTCGAGGGCAAATCCGAGGTCGAAGTTGTCGGTGCTGACGACCTTGCCGCCGGCGAGCCAGAAGGCAAAACCGGAAAGCGCCATCATCGACCCGACCGTTACGACGAGCGACGAGACATTGAAGCGGCTGATGACAATCGCATTGGCCAGACCCACGAGTGCCGCAAAGGCGAGCGCTGCCACCATGCCGTAAACAAGGCTGTCGCCGCCAACGACAAGCGTGAGAAGACCGCCGGCAGCGACCATCGAGCCGACGCTGAGGTCGAACTCGCCCGCAATCATCGTCAGCGACAAGCCGAGCGCGACCAGGCCGAGCAGCGAGAAGGATTGCAGCAGGGCGTAGAGGTTGCGGCCGCTGACGAAGGCCGGGTTCCAGATCGCGAAGAGTGCGACGAGGATAACGAGAAGAGCAAGGCGAAGCAGGGTCGCGCTGGAGATCGCCTTGGATTTGTGAAGGACCGCCATGGACTACCTCCGAAAGCCGAGCGCAAGCGCGCCGAGAATGACAGAGCCGATCACCACCAGCCCCTTGACGATGAGCTGGATTTCCAGCGAGAGTCCCTTGAGGAGCAGGATGTTCGAGATCATCGCCAGGAACACCGCGCCGATCGCCGCGTCGAGCACGCGCCCCTGCCCTCCCTTGATCGCGACGCCGCCGACGAGAACCGCCGCGATCGCGTCGAAATCCAGTCCCGCGCCGAGCTTGAGGTTGCCCTGCGCCGCCTGGGAGCCGTAGAGCGCGCCGGCAAAGGCGGCGGCCATTGCGGCAAAGACATATGCGAGGACCAGGGTGCGGCCGACGCGCAGGCCGGTGAAGTTTGCAGCCTTCGGATTGAGCCCGATCAGGCGCAGCTCCCGACCGAAGCGGGTGCGCTCCACGATGAAACCGAAGACGATCGCGGTCATGGCGAAAAGCAGGATCTGGTTGGGCAGACCCAGAGTCCGCCCGACGCCAAGCCAGCTTGCATCCCCCTGCCCGACAATCGTCAGACCGCCGGAATAGAAGGACCCTGCGCCGGTGATGATCGACGCCATCGCTATCGTGGTGATGATCGGATTGGTCCGGAACAAGCCGACGGCAATACCCTGGGCGAGCCCGAACAGCCCTCCGATCATCACCACCATGGTCAGGCTTGGGAGCAGGCCGAGATGGAGGAAGGAGGCAAACAGGATGGTGGAGACGGCAGCCGTTGCCCCCATCGACAGCATGAAGAGATTGCCGGAAAGGGTGATCAGCGCCATTCCGACCGCGGCGATGCCGACGGCAGAGGTGGAATACATGATCGCCGATATGTTGGCGCCGGACGAAAATCCCGGGATCGCAAGCGTTGCCCACGCGGCGAGCAGCACGGTTGCAACCCACACCGCAGTCGACTGAATGCGTTCCGGCCGCACCAGGCTGGCGCCGAGCGCCTTCACGTCAAATCCGGCCAACACCGTTTCTCCGCCCGTTGTATTGCTTTTGCCGTTCATGCGGCCCTCCCCGCGGCCGGACCGCGCACGACATCACCGAGGATGGAATCCATCGTGGTCTCCTCGACCGGAAGATCATTGACGATTTCACCCCGGAAGACGGTGAGCACGCGCTGCGACAGCTCCCGGATCTCTTCGAGGTCCGTGGAGAAGAAGAGGACCACGAGGCCCTGGCGGGCGAGTGCCTGGATTTCGCGATAGATTTCGGTGCGGGCGCCCACGTCGACGCCGCGCGTCGGTTCGTTGAGGACAAGCACCTTCGGCTCGAGCGCGACCGACTTGGCGATCGCCACCTTCTGCTGGTTGCCGCCCGAAAGCGTGGAGACCGCGAGCGGCAGCCGGCGGGCATCGATCTGGAACCGGCGGGCAAGGTCGGCGGCCCTCTCACGCGCGTCGGCAAGCGTCAGGATGCCGGCGCGATTGAGGCGGTCGAGGATGGCGGCCGTCAGGTTGACCTCTATCGGCGCGCCAAGGAACAGGCTCTTGCCGGCCCGGTCTTCCGACACATAGGCGATGCCGGCCCGCATCGCGGCGGTGATCGACGTGATGTCGACCGGTGTTCCGCAGATGCGGATGGATCCGGCGTGATGCGGCTCGAGGCCGGCAAGGGTTTCGATGAGGGCATTGGCCCCGGAACCGAGCTGGCCGATAACGCCGACGATTTCCCCGGCGCGGAAGGACAGGTCGACCGGCCGGTATTTCCCGGCAACTCCCAGACGCTCAAGTTCCACCACCGTTTCCGCCGCAGCGAGTTCGGAGCGGTTCCGCATGCTGTGGGCGGACGTCACTTCCCGGCCGATCATCTCCGCGACGAGCTCGTCGTTCGTCCAGTCGGCCGTCGCCTTCGTCAGTATGCGCCGGCCGTTGCGGAACACCGTGGCCCGATCGGTCAACGCGAAGATTTCAGGCAAGCGGTGGCTGATATAGATCACCGCTGTTCCCTGGCTGCGCAGCCAGCGCACCGTCTCGAAGACGCGCTGGATTTCCGCGTCGGAGAGGCTTGCCGTCGGCTCGTCGAGGATGAGGACACGCGCTCCGCGCATCACCGCGCGACAGATTTCCAGGAGCTGCTGTTCGGCGATCGCCAGCCGGCCGGCCTCGACGTCGAGCGGTATGCCGGCAAGGCCGAGCTGGTCGAGCGTTTCGCGCACGCGTGCCTTGTAACGCTTGCGGAAATAGAGCTGCGCAATGTCCGGATCGCCGAGCAGCACATTGTCCAGCACCGAGAGGTGCGGGATGATCGAAAGCTCCTGATAGACGACCGACACCTGTTTCGGGCTCGTAAGCTCACCCGGCCTGAGGAGCGCGCCATCAACGCGGATCTCACCCTCGTCCGGAACCATGAGGCCGGCGATCATGCGCACCAGCGTGCTCTTGCCCGCACCGTTCTCGCCGCAAAGAGCGTGAATCTCGCCGGCATGAAGGTCGAAATCGACGCCCTTCAGCGCCTGGATTCCACCGAACGATTTGCGCAGGTCCTTGACCGTCAGAACGGCATGCATGCTCATGAAACCTCCCGACACCGCGCCTCCGAGCGATGTAAGGAGATGCTAAACGACAATTCCGGATGGCCTACCGCTGATTGGTCCAGATTGGACTGCTTTTCCCGCTCAGGCTATTCCATCAGGAACCGATCTGAGCGCTTCTACCGGGATCTAAAGCGATCTGAAGACAACGTCACGCATCTCGGCCACGGGTATCTCGCTCCCGCCGATCGTCAGCGTGCGTCCGGCGGTGTCCCGCTGCGCACATTCCTGTGTGCCGAGGACACCGTCAGATTCGGTGAAATATTCCACTTTCAAGCCGAAGGGCGTCCGTATGTTCGGCACGACCTTGAGGATCTCGTATTCGCCGGAGAAATCGACCGCGCCATCGCCGCACAGCGCCCAGAGGACATCCCGATCCGCTATATTGCCAAAATGCAGCTTCCTGTCTGCGGTTTCGACCAGATCGCGCCTCAAGCTGACGGCCTTGACCGCATTCAACCGGCCGCTGTTCCATGACTGTCCCTCCAACTGCGCATCCGTATCGACGGCGGCGAGTATGCGGATCTTGATATCCTTGGGCTGCTGCAACCCGAGGGAACGCACGAGGCCCGCGGTGAAGGAGACGAGTGCCGTCGCGGGCGACGAGCCGGAATCGGCAACGATATTCCCATCGCCATTGCGCGTTGCAACGCCGCAGCCCGGAGCCGCGAGATCCACATATTCATGGGCGTAGTGGGAAAACGGCGCTTTTCTTCCGGACAGGCCGTGGGCGGCAACCGTGATGATGTTTGGCGCGGAAAAACCGCCATAGCGCGCGGGATACTGCTTTGTGAACACGAGGTTCTGCCCCGGCCCGCCGCCCTGCCTGTTTCCAGCGGCGACGACAAACAGCATTCCCTGCCTTTCCGCAAAGTACCGCTTCACACCGACATGGTCTTGCTTGCCGGCCAGGCTGATATTGACGATGGCGACCTTGTCGCGCTCCAGTTGATCGACCGCCGTCGGCAGCTTGAGCGCGGAAACCATGCCGCCGCTCGCCTCCGAGGATGCAAAATTGACGATGCGAAGCTTGATCGGGGGACGCTTGCCACCCCATTGAGAGGCGACGTTCGGGCCGCCGAGCAGCAAGGATGCCATGCGCGTGCCGTGGTACTGCCAGGAAAGCCGCTCCGGACCGAAGGGCTGGATATCCCCGGACAGCGGCGAGTTGTTGAGATTGACGCCGAATATGTCGTCGATCGCGCCGTTTTTCGGAAGGTCGTCCTTGCCATCCTCGCCGTCCATCTCCTCCTGCTTTACGAGGAGCACGTCGAGCGAGAAGAAGTCGTCTTCCGGGTTCGCCAGCCCCGTATCGATGATGCCGATGCTGGCAACTTCGACCGCGCCGCCCGACAGTAGGGTCTCCTCGTCGAACACGGCCTTGAGGGCGGCCATATCGATTGGTTCGAAAATGTCCTCCGATTCGGAGCAGGGTGTTTCGCCGTCGGCGGAAGCGATCTCGACGGACTCGACCAGCACGTAGTCGCCCTCGTTCCGCGGCCTTGCCTCAGGCCTGGTCACCTGCTCCGCGACAGCCGCGACCTGCGACGTGGAGTTCTCCTGTACCAGTTGCCGGAAATCCGTGCCCGCCGTGCGCGGAACGAAAATCTGCGGCTCGGCCACATACGGAAGCGTGATCTTTTGTCCGACGGCAAGGGTCCGGAAGAACGCTTCGGGACTGCGCGAACCGTTTTTGCCCTTGTTGAGCTCGAACGTCTTGCGAAGCGTGATGGTTCCGTACACGCCCGTGTGCTTGCGAAGCAGGCTTTCGATGGTATCCCCTTCCTGGACCTCCACCTCGATATTGCGCTCGAGCTTCACGCAGCGTGGAATGGAAACGGTTTCGTCCTTGGCCAATATCTCGTCCAGGGACTTTAAGCGGTTCAATTTCAGGGCTTCCGCCGCCAGGGTATCCCGGACAGCCCTCGGCTGCGTCCCGCAGGTCTCGGAGAGGAGGCTCCCCAGGGTCGTGCCGGACGCCTCGACGGTGACGTAGGTCGGCTCGAAACTCTGAGCGATGATTTCCCTGAGCTCGGTCGACATGCCGTCCACGCCCCTGGATATGTATGCAGACGAAGCGTCCTGGCCGAGCGCCGCGCCGACGCAGATCGACCAGGCGAGGATGGAAACGGAGGCCATCGAGGCTTGGAAATGCAGGAGCCTAAAGCACATTCGACGCTCCTTCGATGGCAATGATCGAGACCGCGCTGTTTGCCGAGGTTTCGCAGCCGCCCCGGATATGTACCCCGAGAATATTGCCTTGCTCGTCCCTCACACCGGCCCCTGACGAGGCGCCCAAAGTGTCGATGTCGTCGTAGAAGATGAATGGATCGCGGGCGCTTCTTGCCGTCCCGGCGCCGATCTTCTTGGGCTGGCCGTGCGGATGCTGGATAATGACCAGCGTCTCCCCGGCCAAGGTTGCACGGGATGCGAGCGTGGCCGGCGTCACGAAGGCCGCGGGATATTTGCCGTCCGCATCGGGCGCCAGCTCGACGAGCGCAAAATCGATTCCGCGTTCCTCGTAGACCCGTTCGACAACCCGCTCGATCGCGAAGGTGCGCGCAAGCCGGGGAACGTTCGTTTCGGGGTTCACCTGATAGCCGACATGGACCAACTGCAGTTTCGCGAGCTGCTGGTCGGATGCGTGAACGATCCGGCGCTCTCCGTCAGGTTCGCGAAAATAAGGCGTCGTCCAACCGGATGCACCCCCGCGCTGGGTTTCGAAACAATGCCCCGCGGTCAGGACCAACCTATCGGAGATCAGCGTGCCGGTGCACCAGCGACGGCCGCCGATCGTTCCGGGAGTATAGCCGGGCAGCTCCCTTCGGATAGCCCGTTCCGGCTTCCACTGAAATTGGACCGTGGATCCGTTATTTTTTGCCACATAGTCCTGGCTCACCCCAAGGTTGCCGTCATACTTCTCGACGTCCTGGAGGTCGTTTTCCGGGCCGCACACGGTTTTCGGATCGACTCCCTCGATGAAGGGAAGGCCATACGGGGTCGTTTCGAGATCCTGCGTTTCGCCGGGCCCCGCCAAAAAGGCGACGCCGGCAAAGAGCACCAAATTGACGACTAACTTCCGATTAGCGTGCCGTTCCAAAATGAAACCCTTCCTTGGAAAACGCAGCGCCGGCGCAATGACCTATTTTCATGCCTCTTTGAAGTCTAAGCCCTCTCGAACTCTTTCTACCATAATTTCATAGGCGCATCTATCGCTGAACTATCGTTGACAACGGCCGCTTCTTAATCTTCAATACATGCCACCTATCGGAAATAGCATAGCAGTACATACCGTTCTGGAACTGGAGAACGCTGGTTCTCGAGGGGTCTGCTCATGTCTCGTTTACTCGTTTCCTTGGTTGCAAGCGCCGCCGTCGTCTTCATCGGCAATGCGTTTTCCTCGCACGCAGCGGAAACGGACGGCAAATCGGCAGGACAGGCATCCGACTGGTGCGCTACCTCAGGTGGCAGGCGAACCGTCTGCGCGGACGTCGTCGCTCTCGACCAGACACTCGTCTACAACCGCTTCGGCTCCTTCAATCCGTTCGGAATGATCTTCGCCTTGCGACGCGACGTCGTGCCGGCGACGGAAGGCCCGGAGAAGTATGACGCGGACGCCTGCGGACAGACGGACGGAACCGAAACCTATCGCGGTTCGGATGCTCTCAAGGCCGGAGCGGTCAGGCTGAAGGACTGCAAGCGTCCACGGCCGATGGTCCTGCGCGCCAATGCCGGCGACATCCTGCGGATCCGCGTCCAGAACCTGCTGCGCGACAGCCAGCCGCGATATTCGGAAGACTTCTGCAGATCGGCAAAGGCAGAGCCGGCCCCCGGCAGGATGTGGGAGATGCTGGGAGCGGTGCGGTCCTGGATTTCGGAAGGGACGGCCGATCGCGTCGACCACAAGGAGGCGGATTGCCGCGTGAACACGGCGGGCAAGGGCCCGGGCACGAAAACGGGAAACGAGCCGGATGCCGACGCACCGGCAACGCGGCTGCTTTCCATAGCCATTCAAGGCCTGACCCTCGTGCCGAGCGGAGACGGGATTGCCGACCGGGTCTGCCTCGGCCAGCGCGGCATCAAGCCCGGCGTCTTCATGACATGCACATACAAGGTCGATGAGGAGGGCACCTATTTCCTCTCCAGCACCGCCGCGCCCTCGGGCGGCGAAGGCGACGGTGGGTCGATCACCCACGGGCTCTTCGGCGCAGTCATCGGCGAGCCGAAGGAATCGACCTGGTATCGTAGCCAGGTCAGCAGCAAGGCCTTCACGGACCTATGGGGCACGAAGCCTTCGCCACGCCATGCGGTGAAGGACATGCGGGACACGTTCGAGAACCTGCCCGATGGCGTCGGCGGCGTCCCGATCCTCGCCATGGCCAGGCGGATCGACGAACGCCTGCTGGAAATTGTCCATTCCGACCTCAATGCCATCGTCCAGCGCGACGCCGCGACGCGCCTGGAGGGCCGCCCGCAGAGCTTTCGCGAGTTCTCGGTCTTCTTCCACGACGAGCTCAAGACGTTCTACACACGAAACTTCTCGGAACTGAGCAAGTTCGGAGAGGGCCAGCTCGCCGGCGTGCGCGACGGCTTTGCCATCAACTACGGCTCCAGCGGCATGGGAGCCGCCCTGCTCGCCAACAGGAAAGGCATCGGCCCGGCCGCCGACTGCGCCGAATGCCTCTACGAGGAGTTTTTCCTCACCTCCTGGGCCAACGGGGATCCGGCGCTGCTGGAACAGTTCAGCGACGATCCCTCGAACGTCCATCATTCCTACCTGAACGACCCCGTCGTCTTCCGTAATTTCCATGCGGGTCCGAAGGAAACCCATGTCTTCCATCTTCACGCCCATCAGTGGTTTTCGGGCAATGACGCGAACCGAGGAGCCTATCTCGATTCGCAGACGGTCGCTCCGCAACAGGGGTTCACCTACGACATCTACGGCGGCGGCATGCAGATCTATCGCCGGGGCGCTGCGGGCGAGAAAGGCTGGTACGAGACGCTTGGCTCCGGCAACAGAAACCGGACCGTGGGCGACTCGATATTCCATTGCCATCTCTATCCCCACTTCGCGCAGGGCATGTGGGAGCTTTGGCGTGTTCACGACGTGCTGGAGGACGGAACCCGCAAGCTGCCGGACGGCCAATGGGAGGCGGGCCTTTCGCTCGCGGAAATGAGCAAGGACACGCGGGCGAAGAAACGGCCCGGCTCGGTCACCGCGGGCGGCGCGTGGATCAACCCCGTCGAGGGTTCCCCCGGCTATTCCGTCGGAACGCCGACGCCCGCGCTCGTTCCGTTGCCCGGGGAGGCCTGGCCCCTGCTGCCGACCTATAGCGGCGAGACGACCGTCGCCGCGGTCCTCGACGGCAAGGGCCCCGAAGTCGCCGAGACCGGCGCCTTTCCCGGCTATCCCTATTATATCGGCGGGAAGCCCGGCCACCGGCCCGCGCAGGCACCGCTGGATATCGCAAGGGCGACGGCAGGCGACGGCGTGCCGGAGGGGGAATATCTCGACGGCGGCCTTCCCCGCCACATCGTGCTCGACGAGGCGGAACGCAAACCCGGCGTCGAGGTGCCGGCGGATTTTCTGGAAGCCTTTGCCCCCAACGACGTGACGGACCTCGCGAGCGCCGAAAACAATGCGGCGCTGCGCAAGCGCGAAGCCCGCCAATCGCAACTCGTCGCGAAGATGCTGGCGCTGGGCGACCTCACGATGCACCTTGAAAAAGCGCCGCTCGAGCTTCTTCCCTACGATGGAACGGCGCTCGAGAAGGCGGCGATGGCGTTCCACCACAACGGGTCCGGCCTGGACCTCCTGCTGGCGGACGGGAGCAAGGCGGAATACGATCTCGACCGCGGCGGCTATGCGCGCGCCGCGGCGAGCGGCGGCAAGCTCTTCACCGTGAACGGCGGCAAGGCCAAACCGGGCGCGCCATTCGCCGATCCCTGCGCCGCGCCGGACAGCTACCGAGTCCTGGTGCATGTTCCGGCGTCCGGGAGCGGACCCGCCAGTTATACGTTCGACGGCCGGCCGGTCTACTTCACCAGCGGCGCGGTGGACCAGATACCGGCGGGCACGGCCCATGTCGCGGCCCGCGACGAGGACGTGTCCAACTGGGTCAAGTGGCGCCGGTCGGACAAGCGGATCGCCAAGAGGCCTGCCCTTTACTACCTCGACGACGCCCAGCGGCCCACCGCGCTTGCCGACCAGGACTCGATCACGGTGAGCGAGGTCGATCCCTTCACCGGCGAGGCCGGCTTGACGACGGATCCCGGCGTCGTCGGCTTCCGCCGCTACAAGGCATCCGCCGTTCAACTGGACATGGTGACGAACAAGGCCGGCTGGCACGATCCGCAGGCGCGCATCAACGTCCTGACCGAAAGATCGCACACCTATAAGGGCGAGATCGGCAGCAAGCGGATTTCGCCGCTCATCAGCGCCGGCGAACAGCCGTTCTTCTTCCGGGCGCTTTCCGGCGAATGCATCGAGTTCAGGCATACGAACGAGCTGCCCAAGGAACTTGCGCTGGATGACTTTCAGGTCAAGACGCCGACCGATACGATCGGCCAGCATATCCATCTCGTGAAATTCGACGTGACCTCGTCCGACGGCTCCGGGAACGGGTTCAACTATGAAGACGGCACGTTCGCACCGGACGAGATTGCCACCCGAATCTGCGCCGCGAAGAATGCCGGCATGGCGACCTTCCCCGAGGGAGACGCCGTCCAGCCGCAGTTGCGCGAGTTTCCCGGGCTTTGCAGGAACGAGGCCGGAGATGGCGAGAAGGCCCATTGGGTCGTGGACAAGGACCAAATCTGGCGCCTTTCCATGCAGGAGGGCACCCATCGCCGGCTTTTCCAGACGACGACGCAACGCTGGTTTGCCGATCCGCTGCTTTCGCCGGTCCGCCGCAAGGGCGATGGAGGCACCGACAAGAAAGACGAGGACTATGTCGACCGAACGCTTCGCACGGTCTTCAGTCACGATCACTTCGGGCCGTCGTCGATCCAGCAGCACGGTTTCTACACGGCCCTGCTGATCGAGCCGCAAGGCTCTCAGACCTGCGAGGTGGACGGCAAGACCTGCACTCAGCCCCGGATCGATCGCCAGCTGATCGACGCCAAACCGATCGATGTCGGCAGGGAGAAGATCATCGTCGATTTCGACGCGCTGGACGATGTCTCGACCCGCGAGTTCGCCCTGGCGGTCGCGGACTTCGCCACGCTGTACGATCCGAGCGACACGATGCGGAAGGAGACGCTGCTCGCCGCATTCCCGGACAGGACGACGGACAGCAAGAAGGCCGGCGCGACGATGGAGGAGCCGAAGCTCGCAAAGGGAATGGCGACGCTCTACTGCGAGGCGAAATACGCCCGGCTGGGTCAGACCGGCAACATGAACGAATATTGCGGGTCCGGCATCTCGCAAGACAAGGGCATCTTCTTCGCGGAGCCGGGCAACATGCCTCCGGCCTGGCTCGCCGCCGCCATGCCGAAAGATTCCAAACCCCATTCCGAATACCTCTTCCCGGACCTGATTACCCCCGAAGATGTGGACAGCTTGCGAGACTATCTGACGGCATACCGCCAGAAGGCGGCGGGCAATGACGGCAACGGGGTGATGGCACGGCCGGTGGCCGCGGTGCAGCGACCGGAAAGCATTTCGGTGGATCACCACGATCCATACCTGGTGAACTATCGCGGCGAGCCGATTCCGCTACGCATCGGGACGGACGGATCTCAGTCGCTGACGTGCGAGTTCAAGGAAAGCACGCCCGAACAGTGGGTCGAAAAGCTCGAAAGCGGCGTTTCGGGCAGCGATTCCTGCAGCATCAGCACGCAGAAGAATGGCGATGAGGGCGACCTCGCCAATGTGTTCCTGTCGGGCTACCACAACGACCCTGCAACCCACACGATGAAGACGATGACCGGCGACCGTGTGCAGTTCAGGCTCGTTCAGGGAGCGCAGGAGGTCCAGCACGCCTTCACCCTCGAGGGTTACACCTGGTCCCGGAACATCGACCAACGCTTCCCCTCCGCGATGTTGCCTCGTGACGATACCGCGCCGCGCGTGACGCTGACGCAGAAATGCGACGACGCGACTTTCCTCGTCGCCGGCACTCCGGTGAAGCTCATCGATGCCGGCCATGCGGACGAGTATTTCCACTGGTTGCGGCACGGTGCCGCCAGCCTGTCCGATTCACTCGACTTCTGGGAGGCGACCGAGCGGGGAATGGAATCCTGCATCAATCGCGAGGGGCGGGTCAGCGCCCAGGAGATCGGCATTTCCGAACACTTCGAATTCAGCGGAACGTATCGCAACGACATCAGCACCGAGCGCTTCGGATTGGCGGACGGGATGGCAAACGCCGCCGCTCTCCCCTCCGACACGCTTCAGCATTTCGGATCGCAGGATTCGCTGTGGAACGGCGCCTGGAGCCTGCTGCGGACCTATCCCAAGGGAAGCGACGACATCGCTCCGGTCGCGGAAGCGCAGGCAAGGGCCTATGCACTGAAAACGGCGCTCGGCGACTCCGCCAAGGACAAGCTCCCGGGGGACGGCGAAGCCGAGAGGGCCGGCGCCTTCGCCAATGCGCAACCGGCGGCCTGCCGCTACGAGGCGCCCCTGGTTCACGCCGCCGTGGTGGCTATCGAAGCGAGGACCGTGTTCGGTCCGGACGCCTCGACCAGCGACGTCGGAACGACATACGGCCCGGGGCTCTATGACCGCAACGGCCTGTTCCTGGCGCAGGTCGACCCGATGGCGATCGTCAATCCCAAGCCGGACGGCGTTTCGTGGCCCGATTACCTGCAAGCCCCCGACGCGTGGCGGGATATAAAGCTGGACAAGGTGGTGCAGGCGATCAAGGCGGCATACCGGCGCCCGGAACCGCTTGTTCTGCCCGTCAAGGCCGGCGACTGCGTCATGCTGACGGTCATCAATGCGCTTCGGAAACATTCGAGCTTCAACGGGCTGATAGACGATCTGGGCGACGCGAGAATGCCGTCGATCGTATCCCTCAACACCGAGCCCGAATGGGCGACCGATGATGAGAAGAAGCAAACCGGATCCTGGCATTTCACACAGAAGGACGCGAGCAATGTGCGGCCATCGTCACGCTTCGCTCTGATGCTGCCGCTCCCGACACTGAGCTACACCAACGCGGTCGCGCGGCCGTTCGGCAACAATGCGACGGGCGCGCTTGCAGGCCTTGCGGCCGGCGCAAAGACCTTGACCATGGACGAGAGCGGGACCGGCATCAAGCGGACGGCCCAGATCGAGCAGATCTCGTTCTATGCCGGCCGGGCAGCAGCGAAGGGCAGCGAGGACCTGACGACCGTCACCATAGACGACAACCACGCCGAGGATTTCATCAATTCGCTGAATATCGCCCTCGCAGGAACCTTGAACGGCCGCCAGGCGGCGAAGCTCAGCGGTATCGATTTGATCGAGAACGGGTCGCAGGCGGGCGATTTCAGCTTCGCGGGACGCGCATACAAGATAAGCGTGACCCTCAGCGGCGGCAGCGTCGTCGACCTCGCGCGCATCGTGGCCGCGGATGAAGGCGCGCGCCGAGCCGCCGATCATCTCTGGCAAGCCTATGCCAGGCTCACCCTGAGCGAGAAGGTCAATTTCATACCCTATGCCTACGGCGCGCTTCCGATAAAGAGCATGGGCGACGTCATCGGCCATCCGACGCACGGACTGATCGGTTCGGTCAATGTCCTGCCTGTGGGAGCAATCGTCACGGGCGAGGCCAGGGTCGAAATCGGGCAACTGACCTTCGAGCGCGACCTCTGCAACGATACCAAACCGTCCAATCGCGGCCGCGACTGCCGGATCTTCGTCACCAAGCCGGTGGTCGGCAAGGCGGGCCATGTGAACCCGTTCGGCGAGCTGCGCATCTTGACCAAGGACCCGCAGGGCGCGGGACATGACATCCGGCTCTTCACACTGTTCTGGCAGGACGGCCTGAACCTGCGCGACCGCTCGACGACGGACAGTTTTGCGGCTTCGGACGGGTCGAGCCCGGACCTTGTCACTGATTGCACGGTCTGCGACGACACGTATGACTTCGGCGATCAGGGCGTGAGCCACCGGTCCAGCCCTTTCCATATCCGGCTGCGCAAGGAGCCCGGAAACGCCCGGCTTCCTCAACCCGAACGGCACACCGACCTCAATGCCTACAAGTTCCCTGTCGAGTTCTTCCGGTTGAAGCGGGCGGAAATCGGCAAGAGGGATTCCGTGCCCGTTCTGAAGGTGGTCAAGGGCGAGGAGGTTATCGTGCACGTGGTGCATCCAGGTGGCCGGGCTCGCCAGCATGCATTCGCGACGATAGGCCAGAACTACAATGACCTGTTCCCGGGCTTCGGCTTCCCTCGCTCGGCGCTGGTTGCGCCCGGCAAGGCGGTCACCGCATCGCTGACGCGGAAGATGGCCGTCGGCTGCTACCTCTTCCAGGACGGGCCGACATATCTGCAGGCGGGTGGATTGTGGGGATTGATCGACGTGGTCGCGAACGAGAACGACCTCGGCAACCCGGCAAAAACCTCCTGCGCCCGCACACCCTAGCCCGGCGAGGACGACCATGGGCATCTCGAAACGGGGATCGTTGATTTTGCTGGGCGTCGCCGCGCTGGTTTCGACGTCCCTGCCGGCGATCGGCCAACCCGCCGACAGCGGGCTGGTGGTCAAGATGAGCATTCGCGACCGGTCGGGACGGACGCTACGCACCCCCGAGAGCCGGATTCCGTTTCGGCTCGCGCTGGAGGTTTCTGATGCGAAGACAGGTCAGCGGCCGGCGGGCTTGAGACCGGCCGCGTGGATCCGCCCTGTCGCTGCGGAAAATGCGTCCTGCACGGATACGGCCCGCGCGCTGAGAGCCACGCGAGGCACGCCGCGCGGCGTCATCGACCTCAACGGCGAGTTGATCGCCGTGCTCAACGACGACGGAAGTTTCGGCGTCGTGGATCGCCGGCTCGATCAGAGCGGGGCGAACATGATCGCCGCCGCGACATTCGACCGCCGGCCGGACACCATCGCTTTCGATCAGGCCGGGATGCGTGCGCTCGCGGTTCTGGCCCCGGAGCGCCGGATCGAGGAAGTCGACCTTCTGACGGGCGAAAGACGCCCTGTGCCCGGCGACCTGGCGGCGCCGACGGATGTTCTGGCAACCATGACGGGAAACCTCTGGGTCGCCGATGCAGGACACGACGCTTTCGTGCAGCTGCAACCGGATGGCCAGATCAATGCGCGTTTGACGCTTCCGGATCGGTCGGGAGAGACGAGGAACCGGCTGTTCCTCCGCGAGACCGGCCTTCCGGGATTGGTGGGCGCCTATTCCAGCGACGGCAGAATCGCCCTCCTTGACGATTGGGCTGCCGCCATTCGATGGAGCACGTCAGGCCCACCGGTCCGAGATGCCCGTTTCGCCGGGGATGCGGCCGTCGTCGTCCTGCCTGCGGGCCAAAAGGCTATAGACATCCATTATACGGACGCCCCCGGCGAACCGCTGCGCATTCCCATCGGCATCGATGCGGCGCGCCTGGCAATCAGCGAGAGCGGACGCCATGCCATCGCCTACAGTCCGGGAGAACCTCTCTTCGTCATCGTCGACCTCGCTACGGCCCAACTCATCGAAGCCGGCCACATGCAGGAGCGGATGGCCGTCCAGGAGGCGGCGTTCGTCGGCAAGAACCTCTATGTTCTGAGCGAGGACGGCGGCTCGGTGGCAATCTTTGAAATTGCCGCACTGGGACGAAAGGACCGGCCCGCGCCCCGCATCATTGGCCTGGCCCGCAGCCGGCCGGGCGCCGGGGGAGCCGGCGCGAGAATCGTACCGCTCGATGCAGCCCGCGCCCTGGTCGTCGACAGAGGCGGTCATGTCGGGCTCATACTCCACGATGCCATGGCGATCGGCAATGTGCCGCCCGAAGACTATATCCGATTGCGCAGCGGCGTGCCCCTCTCCATAGGCGTCATCGACCGGCGTCTGCGCGAGGCCGCACCAGGCCGTTTCGAAACGGTCGCGCGCGTCGAGGCCGGCGGCGAGCATGAACTCATCTTCACGACCGGCGTCGGCGGCCTCACGACATGCATCCAGTTCGACGTCGAAGGCGATGCGGCCCGCAAGGAGCAGGTTTTCACGCTGAGGGCGTCTTCGAGGGACGAAGGCTATACCGCCGGCCAGCAGGAAACGATCGACTTCGAGTTCCGCGACGGAGACGGCAGGGAAATCGCCGTCCCAAGCGCTCGCTTCCTCGTCTCCAGCTTGCAGTCGTCCTGGACGATGCTGGTGGACGCGCGACGCGATCGCCAAAGCCGCCTCGAAGCGCAAGTCCGCTTTCCCCACCCCGGCCTTTTCGCAATCAGCCCCGTCGACATACCGCAGGCTTTCGAGCTGCGGGAGCCGGCCCTCGCACAGGTGTCGCCATGAACAGGATCGCCATTGTCGCCGTTCCGTTGGCGGCCTTTCTGGGGCTTGCGGTATCGGCGGCGATTGTCGCCGGCCGGGTGCCGCCCCGGCAGGCCGCGGCAATGGAGCAAGAACCCATAAGCCTTCCCGATGTGTTGCTGACCGACCACCACAATCGCGAGGCGGCGCTGGTCAGCCAGATCGCAGGGGATGACCTCCTGGTGATAACGTTCAACTATACGACTTGCGAATCCGTTTGCGGGGTCGGCAATGCGATCATGCAGAAGCTGGACAAAACCGTCGCATCCCGCATGAAGCGGCCGGTCCGCCTGCTGTCGATAACCATCAACCCGACGGTCGACACACCGGGCATCCTGGCCGAAGCTGCATGGAAGTGGGGGCCGAGCGAGCGCTGGCTCTGGACGACCGGACGGCCGGGCGACATCGAAAAGATCCTGCGGCAGGCGAATGCGCGAACCGCCGATATCGAACTGCACGAGCTCGTCTTCATTGTCGGCGACGCAAAGCAGAAGGATTTTCGCCGCGTGCCCGTCAACGACGCGACCGTCTCAGGCGTGGTTGCGGCGCTGGACGAGTACGATCGTTGAGACTCTCCTGTCTCGCATTGCTATCGCTGTTCTTGTGGGCGGCCTGCGCTGCGGGCAGTGACCGGTTGGACGCCGGCCGCAGCATCTATAACGGCGTTGGGCAGACCCAGGCGACCGTCTCGATGGGAGGCGCTTCGGCGATCCCTGCGACCAGGTTCCCGTGCCGTTCCTGCCATGGGCGGAATGGCGAGGGCGGCCGCGAGGGCGAGGCTCCATCGATCAGGACGGCCGACCTCTTCCGCGCGACGTCCATTCGGCCGGCCTATGACCGCTCCAGCCTGAGACGGGCGTTGTTGAAGGGACGGGCGCCGGATGGGCGCGTCCTGGCCAGCCTCATGCCGCGATATTTCATGGACGAGGCGACCTTCGCCAGCCTCTCTGCCTATCTCGAACAGCTCGACAAGCTGCAACGGAGCGGTGTCCGTCCCCGGTCGGTCACGATCGGCATTGCCATTCCTCCGGACAACGCGGCGACGGCCCGCCGCTATGCGGGACGGCTCAGGGACGCATTGGCCATCCTTCTCGGCGGGCGGCCCGTCCATGGGCGGACGGTCGCCGTCGAGCTCCTTGAGGGAGACGCTGCGGCGATCCTCGCCAGTGCGCAGAAGGATGTGGTCGCGGTCGTCGGCCTTGCGCCGTCCGCACGACTCGACGTCGCGGCGTTCACGGATCGGCAGGTTCCCGTTCTCTTCCCGCTGTTTCCGCTTGCCGGAAGCGAGGACAAGACGATCGTGCGCGGGCTGATGGCGGATCGGCAGGATGCCCTGCGCGCGATCTCGGACCGCTTCGCCTCCGACAGGGTGAAGACCGTGATCGTCATCGACGAACCGGGATGCGGCGGTGCCGCGGACGGTTTCATCAAGCGATACGGCGTCACCGGGATCGGGTACGCGCTATCGACCCCGCCATTGACGAGGGATGCTCAGCACAACGGCACCCGCCACGTTCTGCTGCTTTGCCAGGACCAGCGCAAAGCGAAGGAGGTTCTCCAGGCCCTTCCGGCCGACGCGAAGATCTATGGCCTCGCGAGCGAGCTGTTGTCGCCGATGCAGGGCAGTCGGCACCATTTGGTTCTGGCTCTGCCCGAAATATTCCTGGTTTCCCGAAAAGGGGATGGAAACATCGTGGATGTTCATGCCGTGGCCGCCGCACGCCTCCTCGTATCGGCGTTGAAGGTCGCCGGACGGGGCCTGGACCGGACGAGACTCGTCGCCTCCATCGGTGCGGTTCCTGATGCTGAACTTCCGCTAGATTTCGCAGCCGACGCACTGAACGGCACGAGGTTCGTTACCTTTATCGAAACGAAACCGCGATAAGTCACCGCAGCACCCCACCCGTAGGCCGTGCCGCGCCGGGACAGCGGCAAGGCCGGGGTGAGAGACGTCGACGGCTTCGCCGCGCTGGCCTGGCGGCGCGGGCAACTCGCGGTCGACAATGCCCGTTGTCATACGTGGTCGAAGAGATGAACCGTCACTTTTCAGGACGGATCGTTGTGGCGGGCGAAGAGCTTTCCAGGCGGCGGGTCAGCGGAACGATCGCCATCTCCGATACGCGCGCGGCACTTTCCTTCATCGAGCACGCGCTGCGGGTCAGGGTCACCCGTCTCGGCCCGCTGATCGTCATCCGCGGCTGACCGGCCGTACCCGCGCTTCCCGTCAGATCAGCAGCATCAGCGGCGGAATGCCGAGGACCAGCAGGCTGGCGAGCGTGCCCAGGGCAAACCGCAGGAGAGTCCGGTCGTATTCCTTCTGCTTTTCTGTCCGTACCGCCATTTTGAGCCTCCTTCCAACCCAATGGCACGCGACGATGATTGAGGAAGTGCGTCGTGACCGGATTGTTCCCGATACCGCGGGGCCGGCCCTGCTCTTGAACCGTCGAATCAATGCTCTCACGCACGTCTTGCCCGAGGATTGTCTACTTCAATAGTAAAGGAAATGCTTAATGAACCGACGCGTGCGGCCCGGCCCTGCCACCACCTTCTGCCGTGGCGGCCGCAAACTGTTGCAAATCCGCAAGTTCGGGAGCGCTTCGACGGGGATGGCCGCAAAGTTGGCGCGGCGGCGATTCCCCTTTTGCGCGTGCTGCGCTATTGGCGAATCGAGGCTCCAGATCCCGAGTCGCCGATGAACGGCCGCACGAAGTCCGAGGAAATCGCCATATGAAGTCCCGCATTGCAATCCTGGCAGGCGTTGCGCTTGCCCTTACCGCATGCACCACAACGACCGTCGCTTCCACCCCGCTGCAGGCGCGCTGGAACGGCAAGACCGCCGGCAGCTTCTTCGCGGCCTACGGCCCGCCGCTGTCCGACACGGCAGGCCCGGGCGGCACCACGCTCTACAAGTGGCGCGGCGGCTTCGCCAGGGGCAAGTCCTGCACGGTCGAGCTGACCGTCAACGACGCCTACCGGATCAACAACATCCGCGCCGTCGCCGACCGCGTCGACCCGAAGGGCGGCCCGACGCATTGCGAAAAGGTCCTCGACGCCACCGGCGGGGAGACGTGACCGCCGGCTGAGACCGACCGCCCGGAGCCGCATGGAAACGCGCGGCCTTTTCCCGGAGGAGAGGATGGAAGACCGCCTCTACCACGACCCGGCGCTCGCCGATTTCTACGACCTCGAAAACGGCTGGGAACGGTCGCCGGACCTTGCCTATTGCCTCGCGCTGGCGGCAGATGCGGCGAGCGTGCTCGACCTCGGCTGCGGCACCGGGGAGCTCGCCGTCGCGCTTTCCGGCGACAAAACGGTGGTGGGCGTCGACCCGGCGGCGGCGATGCTCCGGATCGCCCGGGGAAAACCCGGCGCGGACAGGGTGGCGTTCCTGAAGGGCGACGCGCGCACGCTGCGGCTCGGCCGCCGCTTCGACCTCGTCGTGCTGACCGGCCATGCCTTCCAGGTCTTCCTCACCCTGGAGGATCGCCGCGCGGCGCTCGCCACCATCGCGGCGCATCTCGAACCGGCCGGCCGCTTCATCTTCGACAGCCGCAATCCTGCCTGCCGTGAGTGGGAGGAATGGGGACCGGAGGCATCCATGCGCCTCGTCGAGCATCCCCGCTTCGGCACCGTCGCGGCATGGAACGACGCCGCCCTCGATCCGGCGACCGGCATCGTCACCTACGGCACGCATTACGAGATCCGCGCGAGCGGGGCACGGCTTTCCGCCGCCTCGCGCATCGCCTTTCCCGGGAAGGCGGAGCTGGAAGGACTCATCGCCGAAGCCGGCCTCAGGGTCGAGCGCTGGCTCGGCGACTGGGAAGGCAATGCGTGGCGGCCGGGCGCCAGGGAGATCATCCCCCTCGGCGCCCTTGCCTGACGCCGCTCAAACCGAGCGCATCAGGCCGCCGTCGACGCGGATGTTCTGGCCGGTGATATAGCCTGCGCCATCGGAGGCGAGGAAGGCGACGGTGGCGGCGATCTCCTCCATCGTGCCGTAGCGCTTCATGGGCACGCTCTCGCGCCGCTCCTCCGTGCCCGGCAGGCTGTCGATCCAGCCCGGCAGGACATTGTTGATGCGGATATTGTCGGCCGCGTAGGTGTCGGCGAAGATCTTCGCGTAGGCGGCAAGGCCGGCGCGGAAGACCGCCGAGGTGGGGAACATCGAGGACGGCTCGAAGGCCCAGGCGGTGGAGATGTTGACGATCGAGCCGGATTTCTGCGCCTTCATGACGGGCGTCACGAGCCGCACGGGGCGCACGACGTTCATCAAGTAGGTGTCCATGCCCTTGTGCCAGTCCTCGTCGCTGATCGCGGTGATCTCCGCACGCGGGCCGTGGCCGGCGCTGTTGACGAGAACGTCAATGCGCCCCCAGGTCGACACCGCCAGGTCGACGAGCGCCTTCAGGTCGTCGTTCGACTGGTTGGAGCCGGTGACGCCGACGCCGCCGAGCTCCTTCGCCAGGGCCTCGCCCTTGCCGGAGGAGGAGAGGACCGCGACCTTGAATCCGTCCGCCGCCAGCCGCCGGGCCGAGGCCGCTCCCATCCCGCTGCCGCCCGCGGTGATCACGGCTACCTTGTTCGTGCTCATGGTGTGTCTCCTGGTTGATGCGTTCGCGCTACCTGATAGCAGCTTCGGGACGGAAGGAAAAACCTGAGACGATCCGCCTGCCCAAAGCCCGCACCGTTCCCGGCCGCGGCGTCACGACTGCCGGGGAAGCGCGATGCCGAGACGTTCGGCATGCGGCGCGAGGCTGTCCATGATCCCGGCATGCAGCACGACGCCCGTCTCGATCGCGGCGCGCTTGCGCGCCGTCGCCGCCTCGCCCGGCAATCTCACCCTGTTCACGCCCGGCCGGGGCGGGTTGGCGCGGCAGGCGTCGGCGAGCCAGCCGGTCTGCCTGAGGAACGCCTCCCTGCCGCCGAAAGCCTCGGGATCCCATACCTGGACGGTCACCGCCGCGTTGGTGCCCTTCGGCGCGTCCGCCCTTCCGTAGCCGGCAAGCCCCTGGGTCAGCGCCTCGGCGATCAGCGCCATGCCGTAGCCCTTCTGGCCGTGGTCGAGGCCGCCCGTCGGCAGAAGCGTCCCGCCGGCCTCGAGCACGCGCGGATCGCGCGACGGATTGCCGTCGGCGTCCATCAGCCATTCCGCGTCATACTGCCGGCCTTCCCGGATCAGCCGCTGGGCCATGTTCACCGTGGTGATGGATGCGGAGATGTCTATGAGGATCGGCCCGTCGGGGGTCGGAATGCCATGGGCGACCGGATCGGGCGTATAGAGGCCCTTGAGGCCGCCGAACGGGGCGACCTGCGCGCCGGAGGGCGAGGAGGAGGCGATGGAGACGAGCATGCCCTTCCCGGTCGCAATGGGAAGATAGGTCGCGAGCGCTCCGATATGATGGCTGTTGCCGATGACGACGGTGGCCGTGCCGAACCGGCCGGCCCTGTCGACCGCCAGCTTCACCGCCTCACAGGTCAGCCAGGCGCCCGGCAGCCGGTTGCCGTTCCAGCAGACGGACGGGCCGCGGTCGCTGACGACATCGAAGGAGCCGGCCTTCGTCATGACGCCATCGGCAATGCTCTGCAGGTACCAGCCGGCAAGCGCCAGGCCATGGGTGGAATGCCCCATCAGGTCGGCTTCCAGCAGATAGGTCGCGACGGCGGCCGCCTTGTCCGCTTCGAGGCCGGCGGCGGAGAAAAGCGAACGGGCGAAGGCGAGCAGCTCGTCCGCATCGTAACGGGGTGTGGTCATCGGTCGTAAACCTCCGGATTGAGGACGCGCGAGGGCCGCCGCCCGGCGATGAAATCCTTGATGTCGCTGACAACCATCAGGCCGACGTTCTCGAACGCCTCCAGGCTGTCGGCTCCGCTGTGCGGCGTGAAGACGACGTTCGCGAGCTTGAACAGCGGATGCGAGACATCCGGCGGCTCCGTCACGAAGGCGTCGATCGCGGCACCGCGCAGGCGGCCGCCCGAAAGCGCGTCGGCCAGGGCGTCGTAATCGACCACCTCGCCGCGGGCGAGATTGAGAAGGCAGGCCTCCGGCTTCATCAACGCCAGCTTTCGCGCATCGATCAGCGCCGCATTGCCGGTGCCGCCGAAGACATGCAGCGAGACGTAGTGCGAGCGGGCCAGCAGCGCATCGAGGTCGAGGAGTTCGATGCCGTGCTCGGCAAGGAAGGCGCGGTCCGGGCGAAGGTCGGCGGCGACGACGGTCATGCCGAGCGCAATCGCCTTGCGGGCGAGCAGTTTGCCGATATTGCCGAGGCCGACGATGCCGAGCACCTTGCCGGAAATCTCCGTGCCCGGCCGGCGGTCCCAGCCGCCGGAGACGACGCTGTTGTGGCCGACGACGATGTTGCGGGCCATGGCGAACATCATGCCGACCGCCAACTCCGCGACGGCGTTCGAGTTCGCGCCCGGCGTGTTCGTGACCGGGCAGCCTTTCGCCGTGCAGGCCGCGATATCGATATTGTCGGTCCCGACGCCATGCTTCAGCACGGCCTTGAGCCGCGGCGCGTGCGCGATCGTCGCCGCGGTCACGGGAAGCAGCCCGGAGACGAGGAAGTCCGCCGTCCCGATATGGCGGGAGAGCCCTCCATCGGCGAGGTCGCCGTCGGTGCAGCGGATGACGGTCCAGCCGGCCTCCTCGATCAGCTGCGGCAGCCGGCCGTGGCGGCCGAAGCCCGGCGACGTCGTCGCGACCACGACGCTCATGCCGCACTCCCCGGGAGAAGGCCGTATTTTCCGAGGATCCCGGCGATCCGCTCGTCCTGCCGGGGATCCGGCAGGAGGGCCGGCTGGCGGCTCGCGCCGACGGATGCGTCCTGGAGATAGAGCGCGCGCTTCACCATGGCAGGCGGGAAGCCGAGCGCATAAAGCTCCGTGCGGAAGGCGGTATAGATCGCCTGCTGGCGCTCGGCCTCCGCGATGTCGCCCGCTTCGAACGCCTTGAGGATATCGGCAAGCACATGGGGAAGCGCGTTGCCGAGGCCCGAGATGCAGCCGGCCGCACCGTTCTGGAGCGACCACAGGACGAGGTGGTCGGGGCCCGAATAGACCTCGAAGCCGGGATTGTCCTTCGAGACCTGCAAATAGGCGGCGAGCGTTTCCTGGGCGCCGCCGGAATCCTTGATGCCCGCGATGTTGCCGTGCCGGGCGAGCCTTGCCGCCGTCTCCGGCTCGATGTGGTTCTGCGTGCGCGCCGGAATGTCGTAGAGATAGACGGGCGTGCCGACGCTGTCGGCGACCGTCGAGAAATGGCGGACCAGCCCGTCCTGCGTGCAGGCGATGAAGAAGGGCGTGATCACCGCGATGCCGTCCACGCCGATCCTGTCGAAGGCGCGGGCCAGCTGGACCGTCTCGAAGGTCGCCGGCATGCCGGCGTTCACGATGACCTTCGCCCTGCCCCCAACCTCGTCGACGACCTCTTCGGTGAGGCGGATCTTCTCCTCGTGCGTCAGGGCCGTGAAGTCGCCGTTGGTGCCCGCGCACATGATGTTGTTGCCGGCCGCGACCTGGCGGCGGACCTGCGCGCGCGTCGCCTGGTAGTTGATGGTCTCGTCCTCGTTGAAGCAGGTGACGAGGGCGACGAAGGCTTGGCTTGTCATGGGGTCTTCCTTTGGATCGGGAGCGCTCAGGAGGCGCGTTGAAGGCGGGCGGCGCGATGGGCGGCCTGCACGTCGGGATCGGGATCGAGGCCGGCGGAAAGGAGCGCGCGGGTATAGTCTTCCCGCGGCGTCTCGAAGACCTCGCGCACCGTGCCGAACTCCACGATATTGCCCTTCTGCATGACCATGACGTGATCGGCGAAATCGCGCACGACGGGCAGGTCGTGGGCGATGAAGATGAAGGCGATGCCCATCTCGCGGCGCAGCTTGTCGAGCAGCGCGATCACCTGCGCCTGGACCGAGACGTCGAGCGCCGAGACGGCCTCGTCGCAGATGATGAGCTGCGGCTCGAGCGCCAGCGCCCGGGCGATCGCGATGCGCTGGCGCTGGCCGCCGGAGAACTGGTGCGGGTAGCGGCCCATATGCTCCGGGCCGAGGCCCACCTGCACCAGGAGCTCGGCGACCCGCGCGCGCCATTTCGCCTTCGGCAGGATGTCCGGATGGATGACCCAGGCCTCGGAGATGAGCTGGTAGACGGTCATGCGCGGGTTGAGCGACTGCGTGGGATCCTGGAACACCATCTGGAGGTCGCGGCGCAGCTTGTAGAGCTCGACCGGCGACAGGGCGAAGAGGTCGCGGCCCTTCCAGTGCGCCGTGCCGCCGTCCGGCTCGTCGAGCCGGAGCAGGATGCGGGCGAGCGTCGACTTGCCCGAGCCGCTTTCCCCGACGACGGCCAGGGTCTCGCCGGGCATGAGATCGAAGGAGATGCCCTTCAGCGCCTCGAAGGAGCCGTAGCGCTTGCGCACGTCGCGCACCGAAAGAACTGGCTCGAGGCGGGCGGCGGGCGCGTGCATCTCGCCCTTGCCGGGCGCGGCGGCGATCAGCTTCTTCGTGTAGGGATGCTGCGGGTTCTTGTAGACCTCGCGCACCGTGCCGGCCTCCACCAGCACGCCCTTCTCCATCACCACCACGCGGTCGGCGATCTCGGCGACGACGCCGAGGTCGTGCGTGATGATCAGCACCGCCATGCCGGTCTCCTCCTGCAATTCCTCCAGGAGGGCGAGCACTTCGGCCTGCACGGTGACGTCGAGCGCCGTGGTCGGCTCGTCGGCGATGAGGAGGTCGGGGCGCAGCGCCAGCGCCATGGCGATCATGACGCGCTGGCGCTGGCCGCCGGAGAATTCGTGCGGATACTTGCCCAGCGAGCGCTCGGGCTCGGGAATGCCGACGCGCGTCATCAGCCGCAGGGCCTCGGCCGCGGCGGTGGCGGCGTCGGTGCCGTGCGTGGTGAGCGCCTCGCGGATCTGCCAGCCGACGGTATAGACCGGGTTGAGGTGGCTCAGCGGGTCCTGGAAGATCATGGCGATGCGCCGGCCGTTCACCGCGCGCCGCTCCTGCGCCGGCATCTTCAGGAGATCGACGCCGTCGAGCAGGATTTCGCCCGAGCTGATGCGGCCCGGCGGCATGTCGATGAGGTTCATGATCGCCGAGGAGGAGACGGACTTGCCCGAGCCGCTCTCGCCGAGGATCGCCAGCGTCTCGCCGCGGTCGAGGTGATAGGAGATGTCGCGCACCGCCTTGACCACGCCGACGGCGGTATGGAACTCGACCGAGAGGTTGCGGACTTCAAGCAGATAGTCAGCCATTCTTGCGGTCCTTCATTTCGAGGCGCCAGCGCTGCACCGGATCGAGCGCGATGCGCAGCCAGTTCGAGAGCAGGTTGAGCGACATGGTGGTGAGGATGATCGCAAGGCCCGGCCAGAAGGAGAGCCACCAGGCATTGGTGAGATACTGCCGTCCCTGCGAGATCATCAGGCCCCAGGTGATTTCCGGCGGCTGGATGCCGATGCCGAGGAAGGAGAGCGCGCTTTCGGCCAGCATGACATAGGCGAAGTCGAGCGTGGCGAGCGTCGTCAGCGTCGGCAGCACGACGGGCAGGATATGGCGGAAGAGGATGCGCTTGCTCGACGCCCCCATCACGCGGGCGGCCTGCACGAACATGCGCTCGCGGATCTCCAGCACCTCCGCCCGCGTCGTCCTGAGATAGACGGGAATGCGGGTGATCGCGAGCACCAGCATCAGGTTGAGGATCGACGAGCCGAGGATATAGAGCACGATCACGGCGATCAGCAGCGAGGGGAAGGACATGATGACGTCGGCCAGCCGCATGATCACCTGGTTGACGCGCGGCGAGGAGAAGCCGGCGACGAGGCCGAGGAAGGTGCCGACGACCGCCGAAAGCGCGACCGCGCCTGCGGCCACCAGCAACGTGTTCTGCGTGGCGACGATGATGCGGGCCAGCAGCGGCCGGCCGAGCGCATCCGCGCCCATCCACCACACCCAGCCGCGCTCCCAGTCGAAGGGCGCGGCGTTGCGGCCGCGAAGGTTCTGCTTCGTCGCCAGTTCGCCGAGCCAGCTCGGCCCGACGATGGCGAGGATCAGGATGAGGAGGAGGAAGATCGCCGCGCAGAGCGCGAACTTGTCGGCCAGCAGCATGCGGACCATGCGCATGGCGAAATGCGGCTCTTCGACGACGGCCTCGGAGGTCTGAAGGGTCATGGCCGCCTCCTCAGTGCCGGATGCGCGGATCGAGCAGCGCATAGGCAAGGTCGATCAGCAGGTTCATGAGGAAGATCGCCAGCGCGGTGACGAGGATGGCGGCCAGCACGACGTTGAAGTCGCGCTGCAGGATGGAATCGATCATCAGCTTGCCGACGCCCGGAAAGCCGAAGATGGTCTCGACGATGACGGCGCCGTTGAGGAGGCTCGCCGCCTGGTCGCCGATCACGGTGATGACGGGCAGCATGGCGTTGCGCAGGGCATGGACGAAGATGATCGGGCCGGACCTGACGCCCTTGGCGCGCGCCGTCTTCACATAGGCCGAGGAGAGCGCGCCGATCATCGAGCCGCGCACCACCTGGACGATGATGCCGAAGGGGCGGATGAAGAGCACCGAGATCGGCAGGATCCAGTGGAGGAGAGAGCCGGTGCCGGAGGTCGGCAGCCAGGCGAGGTTCACCGAGAAGACGACGATCGCCACGACCGCCAGCCAGAAATCGGGAACCGAGGCGCTGACGAGCGAAACGACGGAGGACAGCCGGTCGAAGAAGCCGCCGGCGCGGAAGGCGGCGAGCGAGCCGACGACGATGGCCGCGGCCGTCACGAGCGTCATGGTGACGAGGGCGAGCCAGAGGGTCCAGACGAAGGCTTCCAGCACCACATCGAGCGCGGGCCGCGCCTTGCGCAGGGATTCGCCGAAATCGCCGGTGACGACGTCGCCGACATAGCGGGCGAACTGCGTGAGCAGCGGGTCGTTGAGGCCGTGCAGCTCGCGGAACTGCTGCTTCATCTCCGCGGAGGCCTCGACCGGAAGGAACAGGGCGGCCGGGTCGCCCGTCAGCCGCGAGAGGAAGAAGACCATGACGATCAGCCCGACGAGCGAGATCAGACTGGCCACAGCTCGTTTTCGAACGAATTTCAGCATGGCATCCTCAGGGAATCCGGCGGCGGGATCATCCCGCCGCCTTGATTGCTGTCGTGGCCGGCGAACGAAGCGTCCGCCGCAGCCGTTACTTTATCTTGATCTCCGAAAGCTGGAGCGTGCCGTTGGTCGCGATGGTCGGCTTGAAGTCCAGGCGTTCGGAAACGCGGGAGAAGCCGACCATGTGGAACAGGAGGACGTCGGCGACGACCTCGTCGTGCAGGTAGGCGAACAGCTCGGACCACAGCTTGGCGCGTTCGTCGCCGACGGCCGCCGACGCGCGCTTGATCAGGTCGTCGACCTTCGGATCGGAGAAGCCGGACTGCGTGCCTTCGGTCGCATACTTGAAGAACATGGTGAACGAGGGGTCGCCCTTCGAGTTGTCGTGCATGGATGCGACGATGGTCGGTCCCCTGCCCTCCTTGAAGGGCTTGGAGTAGTACTGCTCGTGCTCCGCCACCTCGACGAACTTGAGCTCGACCTTGAAGCCGACATCCTGGAGCTGCGCCTGGATGGCCTCCATGATCTCGGTGACGTTCGGGAAGTTGGCCGTGCGCGCGATGATGGTGATCGGCGTGTCCACCGCGACGCCGTCGGCCTTGGCCTCTTCCAAGAGCTTCCTTGCGCCCTCGGGATCGAAGGGGAAGACCTTGACGTCCGGGTTCCAGCCGAGCGTGGTCGGCGGCACCAGCGCCGTCGCGAGCACCGCGCCATCCGGCACGAGCGTGCCGATGAAGGCCTCGCGGTCGATCGCCAGATTGAGGGCGCGGCGGATGCGGACGTCGTTCAGCGGCGGGATATTGTGGTCGATCCGAAGGTAGACCGTCTCGCTGTCGAGATAGGAGAAGTCGGTCGCCGGGTTCGTGGCGTCGAGCTGCGAGATCGAGGGGGAAAGATCCGCCTCGCCGGTCTGGACCATGGCCGCCCGCACGGACGGATCGGAACGGAAGAGGTAGGTCGCCTCCGTCACCTCCGGCTTCTCGCCCCAATAGTCCTCGCGCGCCGTCAGCACGATCTGCTGGCCAGGCGTCCAGTCGGTCAGCTTGTACGGGCCGGTGCCGACCGGCTCGCGGACGAACTCGACCGGCGTCTCCTCCGGCACGATGGTGACGAGCGACATCAGCAGCGGCAGGATCGGCTGCACCGGATCGGCCTTGAAATCGATCGTGTAGTCGTCGACGACTTCGGGCGTCACGGTCATGCCGCCGAAATAGCGGCGCGACTCGCAGGTGATCTTCTCGCTCATGGCGCGCTCGAAGCTGTGCTTGACGTCCTTCGCGTCGAAGGCCGTGCCGTCGGAGAACTTGACGCCCTGGCGCAGGTGGAAGCGCCAGCTGCCGTCCCCGTTCTGCTCCCACTTCTCGGCAAGGCGCGGCATGACGCCCTTGTCGCCGCGCACGTCGATTTCCGTCAGCGTCTCGTTGACGTTCTGCATGATGATGCGGCCGATGTTCGAGCGGGTCGCCATGCACGGCTCGAGCAGGTCGGCTTCCTCCGGCAGGACGATCTTGATGGGGCCGGAGCCGGCGAAGGCCGGCGACAGGGCGGAGCCCAGCATGAGGGCCCCCAGGACAAGCATTTTCTTCACGGCATTTCCTCCCTAGTGAAATTGCGTTCAGGCTATCGTGGTCTTTCCGGATCGCGCGGCGATCAGCGCCGCACAACAAATGAGCCCGCCCCCGCACAGCGTGCTGAGAGCGATGTGTTCGCCGAAGAGCGCGAAGCCGCCGAGCGCCACCAGCGGCAGGCGCAGGAAATCGACGGGGGCGACGATGGTGGCGGGGGCAAGCGAGAAGGCTTGGGTGATCATGGCCATGCAGGCGGCGCCGACGACGCCCTGAAGGGCAAGAAGCGACATCTCCCGCGCATTCGGCATCGCCCAGAACGGCAGCGCCAGGACCAGCGCGATCGGCACGGTAAGAAGAAGGTTCCAGGTAACAAGCGTCACGGGCCGGTCGCCTCTCGACATGGACTTCAGGATCAGCTGGATCACGGATTGCAGCAGGGCGCCGGCGAGCGCAAGCAGGATGGCCAGGCTGAGCCCCGTGCCGGTCGGGCCGATGACCACCAGCGCCCCGACGAAGCCGAGCGCGACGGCGGCGATCATCGCCAGGTCGACGCGCTCTCCGAGAAGGAGCGCGGCGCCGATGGTCACGAAGATCGGCGAGGTAAAGGCGATCGCCGTCACATCGGCGAGCGGCCCCCAGCTGAAGGCGGCGAAGAAGGCGACCATCGCAATCAGCTTGAACCCGGCGCGGACGGCGTGCTGGCGCAGCGGATGCGTCGAGCGCAGGACGGACGGCCGGAGCGCGATGAACGGCAGAAGCGCGACGGCGCCGAAGAAGGCGCGGAAGAAGCCGATCACGAAGGGATGGACGCCGCCGTCGAGCGCACGCACGATCACCGCGTCGACCGCGGCAAGCACGGCTGCGCCGATCGCGAAGATCGCGGCCATCGTCGCCTTCCGTGAATTGCCGGCCTGCGGCATCAGCATCCTCCTTCCGGCATTCCTCCCGCCGGTTTCCCGACCATCCTCTTTTCGCCCTTATTTGTCAAATTAATTCACGATGTAAACCGCATAATGATTTGTATGAAATATTTTTATCACATAAAATCAGTATATTAATCATAACATGAGCAGTATTTCAGCCATTAAATAACATCATCAAACTTGACAACTTTGGAAAAAAGGCGATTTTCGAGGCCAAGCAGGAGGAGCCGATGAATCCCGAGGACATAGCCCGCAGCATGAATGGCCAGCTCAAGGCCGCCCCATCCGGGCGCATGGAGGCCCTGCTGCCTTCCCCGATGGTCCAGAACCATGCGGCGTTCCTGCATCTGCTGCCCGACGGCGCGCTCGCCTGCGCCTGGTTCGGCGGCACGCTGGAAGGTAAGTCGGACATCTCGATCTTCGCCTCCGTGCTGCCCGAGGGCGCGGGAGAATGGGGGCCGCCGCAGCGGCTGAGCTTCGATCCCGCCCATTCGGAGCAGAATCCCGTCCTCTTCACCGCCCCGGACGGCCGGCTCTGGCTCTTCCACACCTCGCAGCCTTCCGGCAACCAGGACGAATGCCGCATCCGCATGGCCGAAATCCGGCGCGATGCGACCGATCCGCTGGTCCTCGCCGCCGCGGACGGCCGCTACCTCGATCTGCCGCGCGGCTGCTTCGTGCGGGCGCCGGTGGTGGTCCGCGACGACGGGGCGTGGCTGCTGCCGATCTTCCGCTGCGTCCAGCGCCCCGGCCGGAAGTGGAACGGCAGCCACGACACCGCCGCCGTCGGCGTCTCGCTCGATCAGGGCGCGACGTGGCGGCTGGAGGATGTCGGCCAGTCGATCGGCTGCGTTCACATGTCGCCCGTCCCGCTCGGCGGCGGACGTTTCGCCGCCTTCTTCCGCCGGCGGCAGGCGGACTGGGTCTACCGGACGGAAAGCCACGACGGCGGGCGCAGCTGGTCCGCGCCCGCGCCGAGCGACGTGCCGAACAACAATTCCTCCATCGCCGCCATCCGCCTCCAGGACGGGCGCGTGGCGATGATCTGCAATCCCGTCAGCGCGGCCCAGTCGGCCGAGCGGCGCGCCTCGCTCTATGACGAGCTCGGCGAGGACGACGGCCGGGCAGACGCGGACCCGACCGGCGGCTGCGTGCCGGTCTGGGGCGTGCCGCGCGCGCCGGTCGCCCTCTGCCTTTCCAAGGACGGCGGCAGGACCTTCCCGGTCCGCCTGCTGGTCGAGGACGGCCCGGGCACCTGCCTTTCCAACGACTCGACCGACGGCCGCAACAAGGAAATGTCCTACCCCTGGCTGCTGGAAGGGCCGGACGGCAGCCTGCACCTCGCCTACACCTATCACCGGCGCGCGATCAAATATGTCCGCCTGGCTCCCGGCTGGGACAGCGCCGGCGCACGGAGACTTCCATGAGCGACATCATCGGCATAACCATGGGCGATCCGTGCGGGGTCGGCCCGGAGATCTCGGTTCGCGCGCTTGCCGGCATGACGCCGCAGGAACGCGCCGCGACCCGCATCTACGGCAATCTCGCGACGCTGGAGGCCGCCCGCGCCGCGCTCGGCATCGATGTCGACCTTGCCCCCCATGTCGTGGACCTTCCCGTCGAGGGCGCGCCGCTGCCCTGGGGCCAGCTCAGCCCCGTCGCCGGCGACGCGGCCTTCCGCTTCATCGAGAAGGCGGTGCGCGATGCCGAGGCCGGCGTCATCGGCTGCATCGTCACCGCGCCGATCAACAAGGAGGCGCTGAACCTCGCCGGCCATCACTATGACGGCCATACCGGCATGCTGCGCAGCCTCACCGGCGCCAGGGCCGCCTACATGCTGCTCGCCTCCGAGCGGCTGAAGGTCATCCACGTCTCCACCCACGTCTCGCTGCAGGAGGCGATCCGCCGCTCGACGACGGAGCGGGTGCTGGCGACGATCCGCGCCGGCGACGCCCATCTCAGGCGCATCGGCTATGCGGCGCCGAGGATCGCGGTCGCCGGCATCAACCCGCATTGCGGCGAGAACGGCCTCTTCGGAACGGAGGACGACGACCAGATCGCACCGGCCGTGGCGGCCGCGCGCGCCGAGGGCATCGACGCCCACGGGCCGATCTCCGCCGACACCGTGTTCTACCGCGCCTATTCCGGCGCTTTCGATCTGGTCGTGGCGCAGTATCACGACCAGGGCCATATCCCGATCAAGCTCGTCGCCTTCGACACCGCCGTCAACGTCTCGGTGGACCTGCCGATCGACCGCACCTCGGTCGACCACGGCACGGCCTTCGACATCGCCGGCAAGGGCATCGCCAATCACGGCAACATGAATTCCGCCATCGCCTATGCCCGCAAGCTGGTGGCCGGCGCGGCCACGCGAGGATGACGCCATGACCATCGCCCCCATCACGCTCCACCAGCCCCGCCGCCTCGCCGTCGGCGCCGGCACGATCGGCGAGGTCGGCGCCTGGGCCGCGGACGCCGCGTCCATCCTCGTCATCGCCACGCCCTTCACCGCCGGCTTTGCCGACCGGCTGAAGCTTGCCGGCCGCGTCACCCTCTTCGACGCCATCCCCGGCGAGCCCGACATCGCGACGCTGGAGGCCGCGCTGGAAGCCGCGCGCAAGAGCCGGCCGGATCTCGTCGTCGGCCTCGGCGGCGGCTCGGTCCTCGACGTCGCCAAGCTCGTCGCCGCACTTTGGGACGGCGAACAGACACTCGCCGACGTCGCCGGCCCGAACCGCGTCGCCGGACGCCGCACGCGGCTCGCCCAGGTGGCGACCACCGCCGGCACGGGCTCGGAAGCGGGCATCCGCTCGCTGATCACCGATCCGGAAAAGGGCAACAAGATCGCCGTCGAAAGCCCGCACATGATCGCCGATTTCGCGGTGCTCGACCCGGAGCTCACCTATACCGTTCCGCCGGCCGTGACCGCCGCGACGGGCGTCGATGCGATGGCGCATTGCGTGGAAGCCTTCACCAACCGCCGCGCCCATCCCATGATCGACGGGTTCGCCCGCATGGGCTTCCGGCTCGTGGGAAAATACCTCGCCCGCGCCGTCCGCGACGGGGCCGACACCGAGGCGCGCGAGGGGCTGATGCTCGCCTCCTATTACGGCGGCATCTGCCTCGGGCCGGTGAACACGGCGGCGGGGCACGCCATCGCCTATCCGCTCGGCACGCGGCTGGGCCTGCCGCACGGCCTCGCCAACGCCGTCATCTTCCCGCATGTCCTCGCCTTCAACCGGAAGGCCGCGGCGGACAAGACCGCGGAAGTGGCAAAGGCGCTGGGCCTCGGCGAGACCCTCTCTTCCGGCGCGCTCCTGGAAGCGGCCCATGGCTTCTGCCGCGACCTCGGCATAGAGATGTCGCTCGCCGCCCACGGCGCGAAGGCGCAGGACCTGCCGCTCTATGCCGGCGAGGCCCATGCCAACCGCCGGCTGATGGACAACAACCCCATCGACATGAGCGTGGAAGACGTGCTCGCCATCTACAAGGCGGCGTTCTAAGGCCGTCTCCCCCCACTCGACAAAACCGCGCAGCCTCTCCGGGCCTTTTGCCGGCAGCCCGGCCCCGGCGCTGCCGGGGTTTTCTTTCGGTTACTTCGTCGCCTGGAAAAGACGGTCGCGGGAGCCGGTGAGATGGTCGTGCATGAGCTGGCGCGCGCCGGCCGCATCGCGGGCGGTAATGGCGTCGGCGATCGCCTCGTGTTCGGCGAAGACGCGCGCGAGGCCGGCCGTCTCGCGCTTGACCGAGACGCCATGGAACCGCATGCCGACGGCGATGTGATCCTTCAGCGCCTCCATGGCGGTGAAGAAGTAGCTGTTATGCGCGGCGCGGGCGATGGCGAGATGGAACTGGAAGTCCGCGTCCTCGCGGTGGGACTGCCGGTTGGTGGCGTCGCGCATCAGCTCCAGCGCCTGGCGGATGGCGGCGAGCGTCGCCGCATCGTGGCGTTCCGCCGCGGCCGCGGCGGCCGCCGGCTCGACGGTGAGGCGGAATTCGTAGCAGTTGAGGAGATCGGCGACGTTTTCTAGCTGGCCGAAGCCGAGCGGCTCGCGCATGCCGACGGCGCGCACGAAGCTGCCGGCCCCGCGCCGCGAATAGATGAACCCCTGCTCGCGCAGCCGCCGCAGCGCCTCGCGCACGATCGGCCGCGACACCTCGAACTCGATCGCCAGGTCATGCTCGGTCGGCAGGCGCTCGTCCGGCTGGTAGGCGCCGGACTTGATGGCCCGGTGCATGCGCTCGAAGACGAGATCGCCGAGGCTCTTGCGTGCTGTTCCGTTCTCCAGTCCCATCTGTCATCCCATCTTGCGGAGGATCCTGTCCGCGATCACCCTCAGCGTTTCCGGCCCGCCGAATCCGCCCGATTTCGCGATGATGCAATGTCCGCGCGCATGCGCCAAGCCCAGGCCCGGAAGGCATTCGCCGGCGAGGCGGAAACGCGTGATCCCCATTCTCTGCAGAACGGCCTCGGCCGTTGCCCCGCCGGAAAGCAGCAGGGTCGCTGCCCTTACCGTCAGGCGTGGAAAAACGCTTTCGGCCAGAGCATCGGAAACCTGCCCTGCGGCGGCAGGCTCCCTGCCCGGCACGGCCTGGACCAGCGTGATCGGGCTTTCGTCCGGCGCGACATCGGCCAGCCGGCCGTTCGGCGCCGGCAGATAACGCGGCTCGACGGCGGCGCGCAGCGCATCGATCTGCGCAAGGGTGATCGGATCGCGGGAGCCGATAACGAACAGGCCGGGGCCTTCCGGTATCTCCGCGGGCTGCGCGGCGGCCCGCCCGCTCATGCGCGCGGCGAGCGCTTCGGCCAGCCCGCGCGCGCCGATCAGGAGATCGACGCCCTTTTCCTCCGCCGCGTCGAGCCAACGGTCCATTTCCTCCCGGGCGGCGACATCCGGGATCATGGCGCGGCCGGCGTGCGGACCGAGCGCTCCCGCGACGGATAGCGGCGTCTCAACCCCGAACCCCTGCAGGTAGCCGGCATTGACGATCCGCCCGAATTCCGGGATGGCCGGCACCACCATGGCCGCGCGGAAAGGCGTGGCGTCCAGCTCGGCGACGATGTTGCCCTTGAGGCGCGAGTCGATCTTCTTGAAAAGGCGTGTGCCCGGCGGCAAGGCCGCCAGGACCGCCGCCGTCGCCCGCCGCGCGGCCTCGGCGGAGACCTCGCGTGAACCGGCATTGATCGACAGCACGCCCGGACGCCCGGACGCGGCTTCGGCGACGGCATCGGGAGTCAGGGCCACTTCCGTGTGAAGGCCCCGGCCGGCAAACGGCGCGGCGGCGTCCAAGGCGCCCGTCAGATCGTCCGCGACAATGGCCAGCATCTTGAGAACCCGAAATTGTTGTTATGTTTATAACGATTGTTTTGCTTGAAAAGTCAACGATTTTTCAGGTGGTGAAACAAATTTATGCGGCTTCCGGCAGCCTGTTGCAGGGCGTTCATCCGGGGAAATGCAGGGACATCTTTCGTCCCGCATTTCCGGAATGCCGGCCAACGATCTCGTCATCCCTCGGGAACCCACCCAAGCCGCAGCCCGCCACTCGCCTTCCGACGTGCAGAAGGGCCTTCGACCGCCTTGTCTGGCGGGCTCTTCACCGCGCGGCGGAAAGCCTAAGAATTGCGAGGCCTGCGTAGGGACCGGCTGCAGGATCGACGAGGAAGATGCGTTATCCTCGGAAACCGAGAATGTTCGACGATACGGGCCTCTTTGCCGCTGAAGCCGGCCACCTTTTATCTAACAGCTTACGGCTTCGTAGAAGATGTTAAGAGCTCGACGGCCAGAGAGCCTTAAGCTCCGCCAGGATGCTTTCCGCCAGAACAACTTCAATGTCGCGTTCAAGTTCGTCGGACACATTGGCTCGACGGCTTGAAATAAGAGCAAAATTAGCCTCTCGGACTGCCGCCATGAAGGCGACATAAGCCGCCTCATGACTTACCTCGCCCCTGATTGCCTTTGCACACATCCGGACAGCGGCGCAATAAGCAGGTGAGCGAGCTTTTGCCCAATGATCCAACAGGTAATATGCCGCTTCCCGGGTGCTATGAATGCGAGTGAACGTGCCGGCGGCATCGTTCATTTCGATGGTCACGGTAGTCGCCCAGACCTCAGCCATGGACCGCCTCTCAAGTATAGTTTCTTCATCTCTAAGGAACGATGCTTGAGTGAAGCTTGATAGAGGGTAAGCCATAAGCGGCAAGCTGAGGCCGTTCAGGCGGTGTCGTTCCAACACCCGTTTTGCCGCCGTCGCTGCCGGCGCGCGTTCGTGCGTATGATTGCCTGGGGCCGGACTGTCCGCTGCCCATCGAGAATTACCGTTGAAGCGACGATCCGTTGAATGTAGGGGCGTGCAAGTGGATATTGCATTTGGCGAGGGCCATCATGTTCTTCGAGAAAACCATTGTTCCGGACGTCATCCTCATCACGCCGAAGAAGTTCGGCGATGCGCGCGGTTACTTCATGGAGACGTTCCGGCAGGCGCTGTTTGCCGAACATGTCGGCCCGTTCGAATTCGTTCAGGACAACCAGTCTCTCTCGGCGGAGGCCGGCACGGTGCGCGGCCTGCATTTCCAGCTGGAGCCGAAGGCGCAGGGCAAGCTGGTGCGTTGCATCGCCGGCGCCCTCCTGGACGTCGCCGTCGACATCCGGAAGGGGTCGCCGACCTTCGGCAAGCATGTGGCGGTCGAGCTGACGGCGGAGAATGGCAGGCAGCTCTGGGTGCCGCCGGGCTTCGCGCACGGTTTCTGCACGCTCGCCCCTCATACCGAGATCAGCTACAAGGTGACGGACTATTATAGCGCGGAGCACGACCGCGGCCTCAGATGGGACGATCCGGCACTCGGCATCGACTGGCCGGTCGCGGCGGGCAAGGCGATCCTGTCGGAGAAGGACCGGCACCAGCCGGTGCTTACCGATCTCGGCACCGTCTTCACCTACTGAGTTTCATTCTTTAGAAGGTGGTGCTCGGAGCCTTATACCGGTGTCGCTTCGCAAGGCCTCTCGACAAGCCCGACCTTCAAGACCCACGGAGACGTCATAGATGCGCATATTGGTTACGGGCGGAGCAGGCTTCATCGGTTCGGCCGTCGTCCGCCATCTCGTCCTCGACAAGGGCTACGAGGTTCTGAACGTCGACAAGCTGACCTATGCCGGCACCCAGACGTCCCTGACGTCGGTCGGCAACCAGGCGGGCTACCGTTTTCTCAAGGCCGACATCTGCGACCGCGGCGCGATCGCCGAGGCCTTCTCGAGCTTCCAGCCCGACCGGGTCATGCATCTGGCCGCCGAAAGCCATGTGGACCGCTCGATCACCGGCGCCAAGGATTTCGTCGATACCAATGTGATCGGCACCTTCACCATGCTGGAATGCGCAAGGCAGTACTGGGCGGGGCTGGAGCCGGCACGAAAAGAAGCCTTCCGCTTCCTGCACGTGTCGACAGACGAGGTCTACGGCTCGCTCGGCGATGACGGGCTCTTCACCGAAGAGACGCCCTACGATCCGAGCTCGCCCTACTCGGCCTCGAAGGCCGCCTCCGACCACCTCGCGAAGGCGTGGATGCGCACCTATGGCCTGCCGGTCGTGGTGTCGAACTGCTCGAACAATTACGGCCCCTTCCATTTCCCGGAAAAGCTCATCCCGCTGACGATCCTCAATGCGATGGAGGGCAAGCCGCTGCCGGTCTACGGCAACGGCGCGAATATCCGGGACTGGCTCTATGTGGAGGACCACGCCCGCGCGCTCGACATCATCGCCGAGCGCGGCCGGATCGGCGAGACCTACAATGTCGGCGGGCGCAACGAGCGGCGCAACATCGATGTCGTCACCCGCATCTGCGAGCTGATGGACGGGTTCCGGCCCGGCCGGCAGCCCCATGCGGCGCTGATCACCCATGTGGCCGACCGCCCGGGCCACGATGCCCGCTATGCGATCGACGCCACCAAGCTGGAGACCGAGCTCGGCTGGAAGGCCGAGGAGAATTTCGACACCGGCATCGAGAAGACCGTGCGCTGGTATCTCGACAACGAATGGTGGTGGGCGCCCTTGCGCAGCGGCTATGCCGGCACGCGCCTCGGCCTGATCGACCCGCCGAAACAGGGTGCCGCATGAGCACGCAGCGCAAACGCATGGTCGTGACGGGCCGCGAAGGCCAGGTCGTCACCTCGCTGATCGAGCGCGCCGCGCTCGGCGGCCGGTTCGAGGTGATCGCCGTCGGGCGGCCGGCGCTCGACCTGTCCCGGCCCGGGAGCCTCGATGCGCCGCTGCGGAAAGCCGGGCCCGACATCATCGTCTCGGCCGCCGCCTATACGGCGGTGGATCAGGCGGAGACCGATGAAGAAGCAGCCGCGATCGTCAACGGCGTCTCGGCCGGGGCCGTGGCTTCGACGGCGGCCGCGCTCGGCGTGCCTATCGTTCACCTGTCCACCGACTATGTCTTCGACGGCACGAAGCCGTCGCCCTATGTCGAGACCGACCCGGTCGCGCCGATCGGCGCCTATGGCCGCACCAAGCTGGCCGGCGAACAGGCGGTCGCCAAAGCGGCCGCGAACCACGCGATCCTGCGCACCGCCTGGGTCTACAGCCCCTTCGGCAAGAATTTCCTGAGGACCATGCTGAGGCTGGCGGAAACGCGCGACAGCATCGACGTGGTGGACGACCAGGCCGGCAATCCGACATCCGCGCTCGATATCGCCGACGGCGTCCTTGCGGTTGCCGCCAATCTCCTGGACAGCGACGCGCCGGCCCTGCGCGGCGTCTTCCACATGACGGGCTCCGGCGAGGCGAGCTGGGCGGATTTCGCGGCCGAGATCCTTTCGCAATCGGCAAGCCGCGGAGGCCCGACCGCCGCCGTCGGCCGCATCCCCTCAAGCGCCTACCCCACGCCGGCAAGGCGGCCGGCAAATTCCAGGCTCGATTGCGGCAAGCTGTCCGATGCCCACGGCGTCAGGCTTCCGCCATGGCGTGAATCGACCGCCGCTGCCGTCGCGCGGCTCGTTTGACAGAGACAACCGAAGGGATTTCCGACCGATGAAGGGCATCATTCTTGCCGGCGGCAGCGGCACAAGGCTTCACCCGATGACCAAGGCGGTCTCCAAGCAGCTCATGCCGGTCTACGACAAGCCGATGATCTACTATCCCTTGTCGACGCTGATGCTGGCCAGCATCCGCGAAATCCTGATCATCTCGACACCGATCGACATGCCGCTGTTCCAGCGCCTGCTCGGCGACGGATCGCAATGGGGGATATCTCTGTCTTATGCCGAACAGCCCTCTCCGGAGGGGCTCGCGCAGGCCTATATCATCGGAGCGGATTTCGTCGGCGACAGCTCGTCCTGCCTGATCCTCGGAGACAACATCTTCTACGGCCACGGCATCAACGATCTTTTCCAGAGCGCCATGGCGCGGCAGGATGGCGCCACCGTCTTCGCCTACCACGTCAACGATCCAGAACGCTATGGCGTGGTCGAGTTCGATGCAGGCATGAAGGCGGTCTCGATCGAGGAAAAGCCGGCCAAGCCGCGCTCCAGCTGGGCTGTCACCGGGCTTTACTTCTACGACCGGGACGTGGTCGATATCGCCGCGAACCTCAAGCCATCGCCACGAGGCGAACTGGAGATCACCGACGTCAACCGCATCTACTTGGAGCGCGGCAAGCTCAATGTCGAGCAGATGGGGCGCGGCTATGCCTGGCTCGACACCGGCACGCCGGACAGCCTCCTGGAAGCCTCCGAATTCGTCGCCACGCTGGAACGCCGCCAAGGCTTCAAGATCTCCTGCCCGGAAGAAATCGCCTACCGCATGGGCTTTATCGATCGAAACGCCCTCACGAAGCTGGCCGAGGCACACGGCAAAAGCACTTATGGGGCATATCTGCGGGAGAAAGTTCTTCTTGAAACGGACCTATCCGGTCTTAACAGGGCGGAATGACCGGTTGTCTCTGCTCCATCCGGGCTGTCAGCACAGCTATGTTTCCGCCGTATGTCCTAAGACTGTGGCCTGTAGGACGTTCATCCTGATGGCCGAGCATCGGTCGCCCGAACCCCTCGTGACACCGGACTGAATAAGGCCGGCGCCGTCGACAATTCAATTGCTTTCGGTCCGGCCGCGATTGTAGTAATGGCAACTTCCGGCAAAACAGGGAGCCGTTTAAAATTCGCTTTCTGAAGACAATCAAACATTTGCTTGCCGCAAGCAGCCGCTGGCCTACGCGCCGCCTCGTGCGGAAGTCGGGCTTGTTTGACAAAGAATGGTATCGGCTCGCCCATCCCCATATCGTCCGCGAGAAGATCGATCCGCTGACGCATTTCCTGCTCCACGGCAGGGAACATCGGCTGTCGCCCAGCAGGGCCTTCGATGCCGGACGCTATCTCGACCAGCACGAAGCAGCGCGGACGTCTGGCCTCAACCCGCTGGTCCATTACCTCAAGCATGGACGCAGGCAGCGGCTGGAAGTTCACCCGGCTCCGCCGAGCGGCGCCGACCGCATCCTCGACTCCGGCCTATTCGATGCGCAGTGGTATCTCGAACGTTACCCTGACGTGGCAGCCGCCCGTTATCCACCGCTGCTGCACTATCTCGCGCATGGCTGGAAGGAAGGCCGCTCGCCCGGTCCCGGTTTCGATACAGATTGGTATCTGAGGCGCTATCCCGACATCCTCGGGACGAATCCGCTGCTGCATTTCATCGACCACGGCCGCGAGGAAGGCCTTACCCCGGTCAAGCCGGCACGCGCGCTCGAGGTGGCCAAGGCGACCCTGGCGAGCGTCGAAGATCTCGATCCGGACCTCTACAGCACGGAGTATTTCGCGGACCCTGACCGAATCGATGTCGTCAACGGCGTCCCGCGTCACCGTGTGGCAAGGGCGTTCGAGCAGATCGTTGGCCGGATCGACTGCGCACCCCTCGCGATCGTCTTTGTGCCCTGGATCATCCATGGCGGAGCAGATCTTGTCGCCGGCCACGCCGTGCGGGCGCTCGCTGAGGCGCACGGAGCGCGGTTCGTGCTGGTCGTCGTCTCCGACAACGATTGCGAGGAAGCCCTCCATCTCATGCCGGACGGCGTACCAATCCTCTCGCTTCCGCGCATCGATCCGGCGCTTTCATCGGAAGAGCGCGTTGCGCTGGTTGATCTTCTCATCCGCGTCCTGCGACCGACGACAGTGCTCAACGTCAACAGCCAGGCATGTTGGGAAGCAATGAAACGCCACGGCAGCCGGCTTGTCCATTTCGCCCGGCTTTATGCCATGCTGTTCTGCCCGGATTACTCTCCCTCCGGCCGACCTAGCGGCTATTCCGATCTATATTTGCGGCATTGCCTGCCGTTCCTGACGGCAATCTATTTCGACAATCGAACGCATATAGAGGAATTGGTGCGCCAGTTCGCAATTCCGGACGAATTGTGCGACCGGCTGGTGACACTGTACCAGCCGGCCGCGCAATTTGCCCTCCCGCAGCGATCCGAGCGGGAGCCCGGTGCTCCGCTTCGTGTATTGTGGGCCGGCCGCTTCGCTGCGCAGAAGAATGTTGATCTTCTGGTTCGGATCGCCGAAAGCGCGCCGCAGTTCGAATTCCATGTTTGGGGACGCGGCGACGAGACACATGAAGCGCGGTTGGCGGAACTTGCGCGGCGCTGCCGCAATGTCCTTTTGAACGGGCCGTTCGAGCGTTTTGAAGCGCTGCCGCTGACGACTTACGATGCCTTTCTCTACACCTCGTTGTGGGACGGCATTCCCAACGTGCTGCTGGAGGCGGCCGCGGCCGGCCTACCGATCGTTGCCGCTCATGTCGGCGGGATCGGCGAGCTCGTCGATGGAGACACCGGATGGCTGATCACCGCGTTCGACGAACCGGCGCCCTATGTCGACGCACTGCAATCGATCGCCGATGACCCGCGCCGCGCACGCGAAGCGGTGAGCGCGATGACACGACGATTGCAGGATCACCATAACTGGCGACGCTATCGAGAGGTTCTTGCCCGCGAGCCATCGGAGAGCGGAGGATTATTGCATGGGTCGGCCAATGATAACGGCAGTGCTGAACGCCCATCGCGAGGGGCTGATCGCCAAACCGTCCCTTGACAGCCTGAAGCGCAACGTGACGCACGCGCAAGGAGCGGGTTTCGACGTCGAGGTCCTCATCATTCTGGACCGGGCCGATCGCCTCACGCGCGCGATGTTGGAAAGCCAGAGCGAGAGGGATTTCCGGCTGGTCGAAACGGATTTCGGCGATCCGGGCAAGGCGCGCAATTTCGCGGTGGAGGCGGCGAAAGGCCAGTATGTCGCCTTTCTCGACGCCGATGACCTCTGGGGGGAGACCTGGCTTGCAAGCGCTGCGCTGATCGCCGCTTCCCGTAAAGAGCCAATCGTCTGGCATCCGGAAATATGCGTCTATTTCGGCGCGGCAAAGCACGTATTCTGCCATGTCGACATGGAAGAAAAATCGTTCAAGCCCGCGGGCTTGGCGATTGAGAACTATTGGACGTCGCTGAGCTTCGCCTCCCGTGAGATCTATGTTCAGACCCCCTACCCCACAACGGATCTGACCTCGGGATTCGGCTTCGAGGACTGGGCGTGGAACATGGAGACGATCAGCCGCGGCGTGATCCACAAAGTCGTGCCGGGGACCGGTCATGTCATTCGCCGGAAAGCTGAATCCGTCTCGATTGCCACCGTGCGGGTCCAGGGTATAACCCGACCCAATTCCTATATCCTGCAATTCCTTGGACGTGGTCTTTAGGCGGCTCGATCAATGCAACAGGAAGCACGTTGCGAGAAATCAGCCACATGCAATACGTTTTTTGATTTTTGCCGGCCACGCTTGCGGCGCATCATCTCTCGCGCCTGCGCAGCAGCGCGGCGTGATTATAAGTCATGATCACTTCGAAGTCGTTTTCAAGTAGGAAAGGCATGGCGGTCTTACCCTTCGCCGTCCATTTGCCTTCATCGTCTTTCCACGTGTCATCGAAGCAGATCAACCCGTCGTCGGCAAGAATGTTCACGAGGGAATGGGCACAGTCGAGGTGCATCTGGTGGCAGGCCGCATCGCTGATGCGGTCGCCCAAGTATCGTTCATAGCGCGACTGGCGTTGTTCGGAATGGTTGCCGTGATCGAAATCATAGGCGTCGAGGAATATGTAATCGATCGGCCCGGGATGTGCCGCGAGATAGTCCTCCCCTTTCGCGGTGATCGCCTTGAAAGGCAAGCCCAGACGTTTGAACATGCGCTGCGCTCGACGGCTGTTGGACGGATCCATGTCGACGGTCACGAAATCCAACCCGAGCTCCGCGCAAAGCTGTGCAAGCTTGCGTGTCGATCCCTGGCCCGGCACGCTTTCCCGGGTCGTGCCGATCTCGACCATGAGCCGTCTACGCTGCAAGGGCAGCGGCGGCATGTCCCGCAGATAGGACATCAACAGCGCGTGGCCATGTTCGCCGTTCGAACTCTTGGCTGCCTCACCGTAAAGGGCCGTATCGAGCGCATCGATCTGTGGCGCTGCCAGAAGCCCGGGGCGCCGCAAACTTGACGCCAAGGCTTCAAGGGCGAGCGCCCCCCGACCCAGGTTCAGATACAGGGATGCGCCGAGCGTGACCAGCGACTGGGCGTGCGGCGGCGCCTCATCGAGGGCTTCCGTGACAAGACCCATCGCAAGTAATGTCTCTCCCTTGCGCGTAAAATGCGCTGCCACCAACAGCATGGCGAGGGCGCGGTCCTCTCCCTCCAGGGTGGAAAACAGCGCATCAAGGGCTTCCGGAACCGCATCGGCAGCGAGTGCTGTATCGATCTGCGCCAGGAGCACCTGGGAATCTGCCGCATCCGGAGGCAAAAGCGCGGCAACCCGGGGCAGGAACCACGAGACCTGCGCGCCACCATCTTGGGGGGCAGCGAGAGGAACGACCGATGCGGAAGACGTTATCCAGTCGGCGCCGAAAAGACGATAGGGATCAAAGCCGAACCTTGTGCAAAGCGCCTCATAGGCAGGTGCCCAACCGAAATAATCGATCGGCTTGCCCTCTTGCGCGTTGGCGGAACCGGGAAAAGTTTGCCGCCCCAGCAAGATCTTTGCCTGCTCCTCCCGGCTATCGCCGAGGTCTTCATAACACAGCGGTTCCGCCAAATCCGGCAGACGCTCGAGAAGCGCGGCGCAGAATCCATCAAGGGAAAAGCCCAAGTCCACACCGGCAGCCGCATAGGCGCGCCAAGGGTGACAGACGAGCAGCCGCGTGCGCGTCGGATCGAAGGCGGAGGAAAGGGCGAAGGGTGTCGCCAGGAAAAAAAGTTCGCGCCCCTCGCGGGCACATTCCTGTTGCATAGCGCGAACGACCGACTCCGAGATATGCAGGTCATTCTCGTCCCCCTGTTCGGGCAGCCGATACAGTTTCACTCCGGCAGCATGGCCGCGCCACCAGCTCAAATTAAGAGGAGGCATCCCCGGAAAGGCCACAAGAATCTGCGGCAATTCCGCTTCCGAGCGCGACGCGATCTGCTCGCATTGCTGCAATAAGCTCGGCAGTGGTTCGCTGGGAAGTCCGGCCTCGATTTGCTGCGGCAGGGAACTGTCGTCTAGTAGCCGGATCATCTCGTCGAACAGAGTGATAGCCTCGTCCAACTTTTTCAGGCCGGCGGCGCTCGGCGTCTTTTTTGCGCCGGCTCTGACCAGAGAGGACGGCTTGCGGACGTTTGCAGAACGGCTCATTTGCTTTCTTTCGTGGTCTTGTTCCGTCGTGGGCGCGCGATATGGGCCGTCTTGTCAGACGGTGCAAATAGCTCCCGTAACTGCCCGGCGGCTTCCTGCAGCCTGGGAGTCAGCTTGCGAACGAGCTGTTCGAGCTGGCGCTTCTCGTCATAAAGGCGAGCATAACGGTCTCGCAGATCGGCGAGGTCAACTTGGACCGCTCGCAGGCTTTCAAGCGTCTCCGACATGTCTTTTCGGGCACGGGCATAATCGCCCCGCGCACGCGCCAAAGCCTCCTCATTTTCATACAGCGCATTCTGCATGCGGCTGGTGGCGGCTTTATGGGATGCGACACGTGCCTGTTCGGCCTTCAAAGCCTTGTCAGCCTGCTCGCGTCCGGCCTGCGCAGCCGTAAGGGCCGCATCGCGCTCGGCTATCGCCTTCTTGTCCGCCTCGGCCTGACTGCGCGCTTTGCTCAGCGCCTCTTCAAGTTGCTCGCGTCCGGCCTGGGCAGCCGTGAGGGCCGCATCGCGCTCGGCTATCGCCTTCTTGTCCGCCTCGGCCTGGCTGCGTGCCTTGCTCAGCGCCTCTTCAAGCTGTTCGCGTCCGGCCTGGGCAGCCGTGAGGGCCGCATCGCGCTCGGCTATCGCCTTCTTGTCCGCCTCGGCCTGGCTGCGTGCCTTGCTCAGCGCCTCTTCAAGCTGTTCGCGTCCGGCCTGGGCAGCCGTGAGGGCCGCATCGCGCTCGGCTATCGCCTTCTTGTCCGCCTCGGCCTGGCTGCGTGCCTTGCTCAGCGCCTCTTCAAG